>NZ_DJTK01000036.1:1765-35263 GCF_002438225.1 Pseudomonas sp. UBA6310
CCGGTCACGGTCGCCGGCGCCAGCTGGATCACGCCGCTGGGCGCAATCGGCTGCAGCACATAGCCGCCGCTGGCCTGCGGCAGCGCCTGGATGCCACTGTTCTCCAGCAGACGGGCCAGGGCCTCCGGCACGCTGTAGCGGCCATTCAGCCCGGGGCTGGTCTTGCCGGCGGTGAGGTCGTTGTGCCCGACCAGGTAGATGCCGGCCTGACTGCTGAACTGGTTGAGCGCGGCGCTCAGCGAGCCCGCGGCGATGGCGTACTGGCGTTCGCTGGCGGCGTCCTGGGTGGTTTGCGCGTGAACCTGGCTGGCGGCCAGAAGCAGCGGTGCGCCGGCGAAAACCGGTAGCGCGACGGCGAGCGCCATGGGCCGCAGGGCGAAGCGGCGGGCGAGATGAGCAGGCAAGTGCATGGAGTCCCCTGAAGCGTTCGATTGTCGAGGTTTTCCTGTAAACCGGACGAACATCGAAAAGGGGAACCGACGCGCCGGTTTTATTTTCGGCGGGCCGGCGCCCTGCGCTGCAAACACCCGCTCAGGCGGGCTCGAGGCTGCCCCACCAGGGCGTCATCCACTCCAGGCGAACCGGCAGCGCCGCCGCGATCAGGCGCAGCGCCTGGTCGGTATCGTTGAGCGGGAAGGCACCCATCACCGGCAACCCGGCGACGGCCGGGTTGCAGCCCAGGTGGCCGTGGCGATAGCGCGACAGCTCCTGCACCAGTTGCCCCAGCGGCATGTCCTCGGCGGTCAGCACGTGGCGAATCCAGGATTCGCCGGCACTCAACGCGGGGGCCGGGGCGCCGATCGCCGCCGCGCTGAATTCGACCCGCTGCCCGGCACCGACGATGCTCGTCGCGCCGCTGGCGGCGGTGTGCACTTCCACCGCGCCCTGGTAGACGTTGAGCCGCGTCGTCTCGCCGAACTGGCGCACGGCGAAGCGCGTACCCAGCGCACGCAGCCGGCCATGCTCGGTGTCCACGAGGAACGGACGCTGCGGGTCCTTCGCGGTGTCCACCAGCACTTCGCCGAAGTGCATGCGCAGCAAACGCCGCTCGGCGCTGAAGTCGGCGTCGATGGCGCTCAGCGCACCGAGCCAGAGGTGCGACCCGTCGGCCAGCAGGGTTTCGCGGGTTTCGCCGACGCCGGTGGCGAAGTCCGCGCCCCAGGCGGTGACCAGCCTCGGCAGCGGCGTGCCGCGCCAGGCGCTCCAGCCGAGCAGCGAGCCGCCGGCGAGGATCATCAGCGTCTTCAGCCCCTGGCGACGGCTCAGGCAGGCAGGATCGCCGACCCGCCGCAACACCCCGCTGGACTCCCGTGCGCCCTCCCCCTGCAACGGCGCGAAACGCTGGCCGACGCGCTCAACGTAGCGCCAGGCGTCGCGATGCTCGGCGTGCTGGTCGAACCAGCGCTGCCACTGCTCGCGCAGCTGCGCGCCGCCGTTCTCATCGTGCAGCGCGACGTACCACTGCGCCGCCTGCTGCAGGCTGGCGTGGCTGAGTTTGCCGTCGGGGCTGTGCATGGCGGTCATTCGATCAACAGGCCGTCCAGCTCGGCCTCCAGCAACGCGCAGTGCAGGAAGGCCTGAGCCAGGTACTTCTTCACCATGCGCTCGGACACGCCCAGCTCCACGGCGATCAGGCGGTACGGCATGCCGTCGAGCTGCGCCAGCAGGAACGCCTGGCGCACCCTGGCCGGCAGGCGCAGCAGCATGGCGTCCACCTCGTGCAGGGTTTCGATGATCAGCGCGCGTTGCTCGGGCGAGCCTTGCAGGTGCTCGGAGCGGCTCGCCTGGCTTTCCAGCCAGGCCTGTTCGAGCTGGCGCCGACGCCAGTGATCGATGCACAGGCCGCGGGCGATGGTGGCGAGATAGGAACGCTCGCCGTTGCTGCTGTCGAAGGTGCCCGGCCGCAGCATCACGCGGACGAAGGTGTCCTGCACCAGGTCGGCCGCATCGAAGGCATTGCCGAGACGGCGCTGGAGAAAACCGTGAAGCCAGCGCGAATGGCTGAGATAGAGCGACTGCGGCGAGGAGCCAGGCATCGGGGGCATCGAGAGCACGGTAATGTCCGGCGCAATGCGCCTAAGGTGCGGATGAGAATTAGTTTCAAATGTACCCGATACGATGTAATCGCGGCAATCCATGACGAAAAAGGCGGCGGTGCCTTTCGGTCACCGCCGCCTCGTTCATCCGGACGTTGAAGGTTTCAGCCCACCGCCACCAGGTGATCCACGTCCTGCTGCCGGTACTGCTGCGGCGGCGCGACGTAGCCCTTGGGCTTGATCGGGTCGGGCACCTGGATTTCCCGCAGCAGCGCCTTGAAGTCGCGGCGCTGGTCGACGTCCGGGATCGGCACCGCCGACAACAGGCGCTGGGTGTAAGGGTGCTGCGGGTTGCCGAGCACCTGGTCGCGACGGCCGATCTCGACGATCTGCCCGCAGAACATGACCGCCACCCGATGGCAGATGCGCTCCACCACCGCCATGTCGTGGGAGATGAACAGGTAGCTGAGGTCGTGCTCGCGTTGCAGGCGTTCGAGCAGTTCCAGCACCTGGGCCTGCACCGACACGTCGAGGGCCGAGACCGATTCGTCGGCGACGATCACCTTCGGGTTCAGCGCCAGGGCGCGGGCGATACAGATGCGCTGGCGCTGGCCGCCGNNAGGGTGCGCCGCGCGCACCGTGTGGGATGCGCCATTGGTTGCGGTGCGCATGGCGCACCCTACGTCGAGGCCTTCAGCCGTAGGGTGCGCCGCGCGCACCGTTTGGGGCGCCGTGGTTGCGGTGCGCATGGCGCACCCTACATCGAGGCCATCAGCCGTAGGGTGCGCCGCGCGCACCGTGGGAATGCGCCGCTGGTTGCGGTGCTGGGATGCCGGGGGCGATTCCTCAGTCGATTCCGACGAAGCCACCGGTCTGGTGCGCCCAAAGACGCGCATAGAGTCCGCCCGCGGCGACCAGTTCGGCATGGTTGCCGGTCTCGACGATCCTGCCCTTGTCCAGCACCACCAGCCGATCCAGGCGGGCGATGGTGGACAGGCGGTGGGCGATGGCGATCACCGTCTTGCCCTTCATCAGGGTTTCCAGGCTTTCCTGGATCGCCGCCTCGACCTCCGAGTCCAGCGCCGAGGTGGCCTCGTCCATGATCAGGATTGGCGCGTCCTTGAGCAGCACGCGGGCGATGGCGATGCGCTGGCGCTGGCCGCCGGAGAACATGTGCGGGTAGCGCTGCATCGCCTCCGCCGGCAGGCCGACCTGCTCCAGCAGCTCGGCGACCCGCGCCTGGCGTTGCTGACGGTCGCCTTTGCCGTGGATCAGCAGCGGCTCGCCGACCAGGTCGAGGATCGTCTTGCGTGGGTTCAGCGAGGCGTAGGGGTCCTGGAAGATCATCTGGATGTCCTGGCGCACCTCGCGCAGCGCCTCGCCGCCGATGCCGTTCAGCTCGCGGCCGAGCAGCTTCACGCTGCCGTCGAAGGGCAGCATGCTGAGCAACGCCTTGCCGGTAGTGGACTTGCCACAGCCGCTCTCGCCGACGATGCCCAGGGTTTCGCCCTGGCGCAGACGGAAGCTGACGTTCTCCACCGCGTGCACGTTGCGCGCCGGCTCGAACCAGCCGCCGCGCAAAGGGAAGCGCACCTGCAGGTTGTCCACCTCGAGCACCACCGGACGCTCCTCGCGCGACTCCGGCAACCCGGCGCTGCCGAGCACCGGCACCGCCGCCAGCAGCTTGCGCGTGTAGGCGGCCTGCGGTGCGGCGAACAGGCTGCGCACCTCGGCGCGCTCCTCCATCAATCCCTGGTTCATCACCACCACTTCATCGGCCATCTCGGCGACCACGCCCATGTCGTGGGTGATCATCAGCAGCGTGGTGCCGAACTGCGCCTGCAGCTCGCGCATCAGCTCGAGGATCTGCGCCTGGATGGTCACGTCGAGCGCGGTGGTCGGTTCGTCGGCGATCAGCACGCGCGGCTTGCAGAGCATCGCCATGGCGATCATCACGCGCTGGCGCATGCCGCCGGACAGCTCGTGCGGGTACTGCGCGAGGCGCTTGTCGACCTGCGGCACGCGCACCGCGTCGAGCATCTGCCGGGCCCTCGCGCGGGTTTCCTGGCCGCTCAGCGCCTCGTGCCGGCGCACCGTTTCCTGCAACTGCCGGCCGACCGTCATCAGCGGGTTCAGCGAGGTCATCGGCTCCTGGAAGATCATGCCGATGTCCTTGCCGCGCAGTTCCTGCATCTGCCGGTCGGAGCAGCCGAGCAGGTCGCGGCCCTCGAAGAGGATCGCGCCGCTCGGCACGCTGGCGGCCTTCGGCAGCAGGCCCATGATCGCCAGCGAGGTCAGCGACTTGCCGCTGCCGGATTCGCCGGCGATGCACAGCGTCTTGCCGGCGTGCAGGGCGAAGCTCAACTCGCTGACCACGCGCCGGGGCCCGAAGTCGATGGACAGTCGCTCGACCGACAGCAGCGGTCGCGAGGTTTCGGCGGTCATTCCACTCTCCTTCGAAGAGCAGCTACAAGATCGGCGAGCGAAGGCAAGACAAGGCGAAATGGCCTGAAAAAGCGCAGTTGACGTGCAGTCAATGAGCATTTTGAAGGCCATTTCAACGCCGTATTGCCGAGCGCAGCCATTTTGTAGCCGCTCAGTTGAACACCACTTTCGGGAAGTAGAAGGAAACCACCCAGTTCGGCAGGTCGACCACTTCGCTGATGCGCAGATCGCCGCACACCGAGCAGAGCATGTAGGCCTGTTCGGCCGGCATGCCGTGTTCGCGGCAGAGCCAGTCGACGGTGCCGGCGACGGCCTGGCGCGCCGCCTCCATGAGGTCCGGGCCGATGCCGGTGAAGGCTTCGTAGCCGGCGCTGTCCAGGTGCCGGGTGACCGGCCCCGGCGTGCTGAAGCGCGGCATCGCCAGCGGCGTGGACTTGATCAGGTCGAGCTTGACCACCACGTCCATGGCCGACTCGATGGCCGTGCCGCAGACTTCGCCATCGCCTTGCGCGGCGTGGGTGTCGCCCATGGAGAACAGCGCGCCCTCCACTTCCACCGGCAGGTACAGCGTGGTGCCGGCGGCCAGGTCGCGAATGTCCAGGTTGCCGCCGACGCGCCTTGGCGGCACCACCGAATGCAGGCCCGGCGCCGCCGGAGCGACGCCGATGGTGCCGGCGAACGGCTTCAGCGGCACCTTGGCGAACTGGCCGAACGCCGCGGGCGCGAGGCCCTCGGCGTCGTAGTTCCACAAGGCCAGGGCCGGCTCGGTGAACTGATCGGCGAGCAGCCCGAAACCGGGGATGTTCGCCGTCCAGCCGAAGCCGCAGGGCTTGAAGCTGTCGATGGTCACCTTGAGCACGTCACCCGGTTGCGCGCCCTCGACGAAGATCGGCCCGGTCACCGGGTTGATCCGGTCGAACGGCATGCTCGCCACGTCGGCGACCTTCGATTGCGGGGTGAAGTAGCCGGCCGAGGAATCACGGCACTCGAACTGCAGCTCGCTGCCCGGCGCGACGCGCGCGACGGGCTCGAAGGCATTGTCCCAGCCGAAGTGGCTGTGCACGCTGTGGATGGTCTTGATCAGGCAGTTGTTGCACATCTCACTTCACCCCGATGTAGTCGTAGTTGACCGGCACGTGGACCGGGTCGACGTACAGCGCGTCGTCGCCGCCCATCCGCGCCGAACGCACGGTGAAGCGTTGCTCGTTGAAGATCGGCACCCAGGGCGCGTCGGCCATCACGTCGGTGAAGACCTTGCTCCACAGCGCGATGCGCTCGGCCTGCTGCTCGGGCTTGGCCATCGAGTCGGCGCGCTTGGCTTCGGCGTCGAGCGCCTTGTTGCAGTACAGCGCCCAGTTCCAGCCGCCGGAGACCGCGCCTTCGCAGCCGAGGATCGGCCCGTAGAAGTTCGACGGGTCCGGGAAGTCGGCGATCCAGGCCATGCCGCCGGACCAGACCATCGGTGCCTGGTCCTTCTCGCTGCCGGCGGCGATCACGTTGGCCTGGGCCAGCGACTTGATCTGCGCGCGGATGCCGATCTTCGCCAGGTCCTGCTGGATCGACTGGGCGATGCGCGGCTGCGGGTCGGTGTTCATCACGTACAGCTCGGTGTCGAAGCCCTTCTCGAAACCGGCCTCGGCGAGCAGCTTCTTCGCGCCCTCGACGTCGTAGGGATAACCCTTGAAGCCGGAGTCGTAGCCGGGCATCGCCGGCGGCAGCGGCTGGTTGGCCGGCTTGGCCCGGCCGTTGATCAGGCGCACCACGCGGTCCTTGCTGATCGCCATGTTCACCGCCTGGCGCACCTTGAGGTTGTCGAACGGCGGCAGCGTGGTCTTCAGCGTCAGGTAGCCGGTCTGCAGCTGGTCGCCGGTGACCACCAGGCCCTTCTGTTTCGGGTCGTTCTTGAACTGCAGGAACTGCGCGGGCGGCACGCCGTCGCCGGCGATGTCCACTTCGCCCTTCTGCAGGCGCAGCAGTGCGACCGTCGGGTCCTGGCCGATCTCGAAGCGGATGCCGTCGAGATAGGGCACGCCGCTGCGGTAGTAATTGGGGTTCTTCTTGAAGACCAGTTGCTGGCCGAGCTTCCATTCCTGCAGCTCGAAGGCGCCGGAACCGACCGGGTGCTTGCCGAAGTCGGCGCCCCATTTCTCCACGGCCTCCTTCGGCACCACCGAGGCGAAGTTGATCGCCATGATGTGCAGGAAGGTGGCGTTGGGCTGGCTCAGCTTGATCTTCACCGTGTAGTCGTCGGGCGTGGTCACGCCGGCCAGCGCCTCGCTCTTGCCGCCAGTGACGTCCTCGTAGCCGACGATGGAGGAGAAGAAGCCGGCGCCCGGGCTCTGGGTCTTCGGATTGACGGTGCGCTCCAGCGAGTACTTCACGTCGGCGGCCTTCATCTCGCGGCCGTTGTGGAATTTCACGCCCTTCTTCATGACGAAGGTGTACTCGGTGCCGTCGTCGGAAACCGTGTAGCTCTCGGCCAGCGCCGGGACCAGTTCGGTGGTGCCCGGCTTGTAGTCCATCAGGCGGTCGAAGAGGCTCTTGATCATCGACCAGTTCTGCCAGTCGTAGCCGATGGCCGGGTCGAGGGTGGCGACGTCGTTCTGGTAGGTGACGACCGCTTCGCCGCCATGCTGGGGCTCGGCGGCCAGCAGGTTGCCGGCGAACAGGGTGGCGGCGATGGCCAGGGAAAGTGCCTTGCGTTTCATGTGCTGCAGCCTCTCTTCTCGTTCAAAAGGACGCCCGCCAGACGAGGCAGACGGAAGTAACTCAGTGCTTCTTCACATCGATTCGCGGGTCGACCAGCGGAATCACCAGGTCGGCCAGCAGGTTGCCGAGGACGATGGCCACCGCCGAGACCGTGGTCACGCCGACGATCACCGGGATGTCCACCTGCTGGATCGCCTGCCAGGCCAGTTGGCCGATGCCCGGCCAGCCGAACACCGACTCGACCACCACCAGCCCGCCCATGAAGATGCCGATGTCGATGCCGATCATCGGGATCACCGGCACGATGGCGTTCGGCAGCACATGGCGGAACACCACGCGCACCCGGCTCAGGCCCTTGGCCCGCGCGGTGCGGATGAAGTCCTGGTGGAGCACCTCGACCATCGAGGAGCGCACCATCCGCGAGTACCAGCCGCTGCCGAGGATGCCCAGGGTCAGCGCCGGCAGCAGGATGTGACGGAACTCGCCGTAGCCGCCCATGGGGAACCAGTCCAGGCGCACGGCGAAGAAGTAGAGGAACAGCATCGCCGCGATGAACTGCGGCGAGGACACGCCGACGAAGGAGAAGGCCATCAGCAGGCGGTCGATGAAGCTGTCGCGCTTGAGCGCGGCGACGATGCCCAGGCCGATGCCGATCAGCAGCTCGAAGGCGATGCCCAGGCCCATCAGTTGCAGCGACGGCACCAGCCGCGCGCCGATCAGCTCGGAGACCTGCGAACGCTGTATGAACGAGCGCCCGAGGTCGCCGTGCAGCAGGCCTTTGAGGTACTGGAAATACTGCTGGTAGAACGGCAGGTCGAGGCCGAGCTGGTGGCGGATATTGGCGACGATCTCCGGCGTGGCGCTGCGCCCGGCGATCTGCCGCGCCGGGTCGGCCGGCAGCATGAACAGCAGCAGGTAGGTGATCAGCGTGACGCCGAGCAGGATCAGGATCGAATAGACGACGCGGCGGGCGACGAAGGCGAACATCAGCTTCTCCCCTTGAGGGTCGGGTCGAGGGCATCACGCAGCGCATCGCCGACCAGGTTGAACGCCAGCGACAGCGCGACGATGGCGGCGCCGGGGAACAGCACCAGCCAGGGCGCCGAGGTGAAGTAGGTCTGGCTCTCGAAGATGATGTTGCCCCAGCTCGGCGTGGGCGGTTGCACGCCGACGCCGAGGAACGACAGCGTGGCTTCCAGCAGCACGGTGGTGGAAATCCCCAGCGTGGCCCAGACCAGGATGGTCGGCACCAGGTGCGGCAGCAGGTGCGAGAAGAGGATGCGCAGGCGGCTGGCGCCGAGGGTGCGCTCGACCTCGACGAAGTCCCGCGCGGCCAGCGCCACGGTCTCGGAATAGATCACCCGGGCGATCTGCACCCAGTTCACCATGGCGATCACCAGCGCGACGATCCACACGCTGGGCTGGAAGATCGCCGCCAGGGCGATCGCCAGCAGCAGCGCCGGGAAGGCCATCATCAAGTCGGTGAAGCGCATCAGCACGCTGCCCAGCCAGCCGCGGACGAAACCGGCGGTCAGCCCGACCAGGGTGCCGATCAGCACCGCGATGCCGTTCGCCAGCAGGCCGATGAACAGCGAGGTGCGCGCGCCGTAGAGCAGCCGCGAAAGCAGGTCGCGCCCGAGCAGGTCGGTGCCCATGCGGTAGGTGGCGTCCGGCGGCAGCGGCGCGCCTTCCAGCGACAGGCCCTCGATGAACTGTTCGGACGGGTCGAAGGGCGCGGCCCAGGGGGCGAAGATCGCCAGCAGCACCACGGCGACGATGAACAGCAGCGAGATCGCCACCGACGGCCGTCGCAGCAGGGTCTTCAGCGTACTCATGAACGCCCCTCGTGGCGGTTCTCGACGGCGGCGCCGACCAGCTCGGCGCAGATGTCCTCGAGGCTGCGGTTGAGCTCCATGGACAGCTTGCGGATGTGTTCGTAGGCGCGGTTCTCGTCCAGCTCCCGCTCGACCATCAGCCGCGCCAGGGCCTGCGCCACCAGGCGCCGGCTGGCGACCTTCTCGGCCAGCGAATGGCTGCGCTGCTGCTCGGCGGCGAGGCGCTGGCGCAGTCCGATGGCCATCATCAGCGTGGTGTACACCGAGCCCTGGGTGATCGGCTTGTTGAGCATCGCCGTGGCGCCCAGCTCCAGAGCGCGCTGGATCTGCGACAGCGTCTCGTGCTGGGTCAGGGCGATGATCGGCAGGCCGGCGGCGTTGGCCTGCTCGACGATGCGCGGGCTGGCGAAATGATCCAGCTCGACCACCAGCGCGAGGACCTGCTCCAGCGCCTGCGGCGCGTCGGCGTGCAGCGGCTGCGAGGCGATGCCCAGGCGCTGCAGGCTCTTCTGCAGCGCGGCCAGGCTGCGTTCGTCGCAATCCACCAGCAGCAGGCTCGCGCTGCCGAATGACGGGCGTTTGCTCAGGCTCATCGGATGATCCTCAGGTGCGGGCGCAGCGCCGTGCCGGGCGCTGCGCGAAACGGTTCGAGATCGGTCGCGGTGAGGTACGGATCGGCCTCCTGCATCAGGGTTTCGGCCTCCAGGACGGAGAAACGTTTGCCCTTGAGTTCGGCGATGTAGCTGGGCAGGCAGGCATGGTTGTTCTGCGCGGCGATCCGCAACTCGCCGAGAATGGTCGCCACCGGCGCCGCGTAGAGCGCCTGGCAGACCGCCTCCGGGGTGTCGTCGCCGCTGCGCTGGCAGGCCTCGGCGAAGAGGTGCACGGCGGCGTAGGCGCAGGCGTAGTAGTGCGAATACGGGTGTAGCCCGTGCAGGCGGCGCTGGCGCTGGCTGAAGGCCGGGTCGACCTCCTCGAAGAACGGCCCGCAGGAGAGCAGGCGCAGCGCGCGCATCTCGCCGACGCCGACCAGCTCGCCCTCGGTGAGGTTGCAGCTCAGCACCGGCAGGCGCAGGCCGCGGTCCAGGCAAGCGGCGTCCAACTGACGGAGGAAGGCGTGCGACGAGTCGCCGACCAGGTTGTTGAGGATGAACGCCGGCGGCGCCTGCAGCAGCGCCTCGACCACTTCGGCGAAGTGGGTTTCGCCCAGGTGAAAGTACTTCTCGCCCAGCACCTCGCCCTGCGCCACGCCGAGCACTTCGCGGGCGATGCGGTTGCTCTCCCAGCCCCACACGTAGTTCGAGCCGATCAGGTAGGCCTGCTTGCCGAACGCCTGCAACGAATGGCGCAGCAGCGGGATCAGCGTCTGGTTCGGGCAACCGCCGAGGTAGAGGACGTTCTCGCTGCTCTCGAAGCCTTCGTAGGGGCACGGGTACCAGAGCAGCGTACCGCGCTGTTCGAGGTCGGGAATCAGCTCCTTGCGGCTGGCCGAGGTGATCGGCCCGAACACATGGCGGATGCCTTCGCGATGCAGTTCGCCGAGCGCCTCGGCGTAGCGCTCCAGGCGGCCCTCGGGGTTGAGATGGCGCAGGCGCAGGTCGAAATCGAACGCCTGGCTCCGGTTGATCTCGTCGACCGCGTGTTCGATTCCCGCCAGGGCGTTCCGCCCCATGTGCCGGTAGGTGCCGCTGGTGGACAACAGGGCGCCGAAGGTCACTGTGCCGCGCATGTTTCGCTCCGCAAAAAAAAACCTGAACGACCGTCCGGGGACAGTCGTTCAGGCTTCGTTACCTGTGCGCATCGAGGCGCTTGTGGGTTAAAGGCTGACAGGCCGGAGGCCCTGCTTTGCGATCACTATAGAAAGATACGTGCCAGGTTGTCACACCCGGCGTGATTTCTGGCGTCGGCCATCGGCCAGGCTGTGCCAGTGCCGCCAGCCTGCACCAGTATGGCGCAGCGACCCGGACGATGCGCCGTCAGGAGGCACCGCTCAGTAGAAACGCAGCAGCGGCAACAGCAGCGCGATGAGGATGCCCACCAGGCTCATCGCCAACGCGGAGAAGGCGCCGCACTCCTCGGCCTCCTCCAGCGCCCGGGCGGTGCCGATGGCATGGGCGTTTATGCCGTAGCTCAGGCCGCGCGCGGCCGGGTGATCGACGCCCGCCCAGCGCAGCAGCGTCGGCCCCAGCGCGGTGCCGACGACACCGGTGAGCATCACCAGCACCGCCGCCAGCGAGGCGTTGCCGCCCAGTTGCTCGGCCACCAGCATGGCGATCGGCATGGTCGCCGAACGCGGCGCCAGGCTCATCATCACCGGCAACTCGGCGCCCAGCAGCCAGGCGATCAGCAGCGTCAGCGCCACCGTCAGGCTGCCACCGACCAGTACGGTGATCAGGATCGGCCAGAACAACAGGCGGATGCGCCGCAGGTTGCGGTACAGCGGCACCGCCAGGGCAACCGTCGCCGGGCCGACCAGGATCGCCAGCGGCGCGGCGCCGGCGCGGTAGTCGGCGTAGTCGATACCGCAGACCAGCAACGCACCGACCACCAGGATCACCGAGACCATCACCGGCTGCAGCACCAGCCAGCCGCTGCGCCGGTACAGCGCATGGGCCAGCTGGAAAGCGATCAGGGTCAGTGCCAGGGAGAACAGCGGATGACCGATCACCGCGCGGCTGGCGGCGTGCCAGTCGACGGCGCTCATCGCGATTCCTCGCGCTGCTCCAGGCGCCGCGTCAGGCGCTGCATCAGCCAGCCGCAGAACGGCACCGTGATCAGCAGCGAGATCACCAGCGCCGCCGAGATCGCCAGCAGGTTGCCGAGCAGCACGCTGCCGCTGTCGATGATCCCCGCCGCGGCCGGCACCAGCAGCAACGGCAGGTACAGCAGCAGGCCGCTGGCCGCCTGGTTCAGCGGCTCGCCCACCTCGCCGCGCAGCAACAGCAGGGCGAACAACAGCAACATGCCGATGATCGGCCCCGGCAGCGCCGGTAACAGCAGGGCATTCAGCGCACTGCCGAGCAGTTGCAGCAGCACCAGCCAGGTCAGGCCTCTTAGCAGCATGGGTAATCCTCAATCGCGGCGGCGGAACAGCGGCCGGGGTTCGATGGCGGAGCGGCCGTAGAGCACGCTCATCCCGGCCAGTCCCTTGAGTGCATCCTGCGCCGACTTGTCCTCGCGCACGGCGAAGGCGTCGAAACCGCACTGGCGCATGTGCGCGAGCTGGTCGCGCAGCACATCGCCGATCGCGCGCAGCTCGCCGCTCCAGCCCAGGCGCGTGCGCAGAAGGTACGCCTGACTGTAGCCGCGTCCGTCGCGGAAGCTGGGGAAGTCTATGGCGATCAGCGGCAGCACCGCCAGCCAGGGCTGCAGCACCTCGACCTCGTCGTCCGGCGCCAGCCACAGGCCCTGCAGGCTGAAGCGCTCACCGCGCAGCACCGCTTCGTCCTGCGCCGCGCGCCAGTCGGCCAGCGGCAGGATCAGTCGCCCGGAAGGCCGCGTCGCCGGGCTTTCGCGCAGCAGCTGCCAGGGATCGTCGTCGCTCACGCGGGGCTGGCCCTCGACCAGCCGGATCAGGTTGTTCATGCCGGCACCGCCCGTTGCCGGTAGACGCATTCCTTGAACGGCTCCAGACCGATGCGCTCCAGGGTATCGACGAAGCGCTCTTCGCTCTCGCGGTAGGCGAGGTAGGTGCCGACGACCTTCTCGATCACCTCGGGAATGTCCGCCGCGTCGAACGACGGGCCGATCACCTTGCCCAGCGCGGCGCCCCGGCCCTGGGCGCCGCCGAGCGTGACCTGGTACCACTCGCTGCCATTCTTGTCGACGCCGAGGATGCCGATGTTGCCGATGTGGTGGTGGCCGCAGGCGTTCATGCAGCCGGAGATGTTCAGGCTGATCTCGCCAATGTCGTGCAGGTAGTCGAGGTCCTCGAAGCGCTTCTGGATCGCCTGCGCCACCGGGATCGACTTGGCGTTGGCCAGCGAGCAGTAGTCGCCGCCCGGACAGGCGATCACGTCGCTGAGCAGGCCGACGTTGGGCGTCGCCAGGCCCGCTTCGCGCGCCAGCAGCCAGAGGGCATGCAGGTCGCTCTTGCGCACGTCGGGCCACACCAGGTTCTGCTCGTGGGCGATGCGGATTTCCGCGAAGCCGAAGCGCTCCGACCAGTCCGCCACGGCCTCCATCTGCACTGCGTAGACATCCCCCGGTGGCGCCGCCGCGCCGGGCTTGGTCGACAGCACCACGGACGCGTAACCCGGCATCTTGTGCGGGCGGACGTTGTGCTCGACCCAGCGGGCGAAGGCCGGGTCGCTCGCCAGTTGCGTGCCGAAGGTCAGATCGACGCTGCCCAGCGGCTGGTACTCCGGTGTGCGGAACGAGCGCGCGACGCGCTGGTATTCGGCGTCGGTCAGCTCGGCCGGGCCGTCCTTGATCTGCTGCCACTCGCGCTCGACTTCCTCGGCGAACGCCTCGATGCCCAGCGCTTTTACCAGGATCTTGATCCGCGCCTTGTACTTGTTGTCGCGCCGGCCGTGGCGGTTGTAGACCCGCAGCACGGCTTCGACGTAGGACAGCAGGTGGCGCCAGGGTAGCGCCTCGCGGATCGGCTGGCTGAGGATCGGGGTGCGCCCGAGGCCGCCGCCGACCATCACCCGCAGGAGCATTTCGCCGTCGGCGCCGCGATAGACGTAGAAGCCGATGTCGTGCATGCGGATCGCCGCGCGATCCTCCAGGGACGAGCACAGGGCGATCTTGAACTTGCGCGGCAGGAAGAGGAATTCGGGGTTCACCGTCGACCACTGGCGAAGGATTTCCGCCAGCGGGCGCGGGTCGATGATCTCGTCGGCGGCAACGCCGGCGAAAGCCTCGGTGGTGATGTTGCGCACGCAGTTGCCGGAGGTCTGGATGGCGTGCATGTCGACTTCGGCGAGGTGCTGCAGGATGTCCGGGGTCTGCGCCAGCTCGATCCAGTTGAACTGGATGTTCTGCCGCGTGGTGAAGTGCCCGTAGCCACGGTCGTAACGCCGGGCGATCAGCGCCAGCGTGCGCAACTGAGTCGCCGACAGCGTGCCGTAGGGAATCGCCACGCGCAGCATGTAGGCATGCTTCTGCAGGTACAGGCCGTTCTGCAGGCGCAGCGGGAGGAACTCCTCCTCGCTCAGCTCGCCCTCGAGGCGTCGCGTCACCTGGTCGCGAAACTGCGCCACACGTTCGTGGACCAGCGCCCGGTCATAGTCGTCGTACAGGTACATCCTGAGCATCCTCGCTGCGCGCACCACACGCGACGCCGGCAGAACGGCTGCGCGGCCTCGGGCGGTGGGAGCGTGACTATGCCTGCGCCGGCAGGTGATAAAACAGCGGCAGATAAACCTGAAAAAAGCAGATCAGATGAAAAACGACAGTGCCGCTCCGCTGAGCCGAACCGGGTTGAGTGATCCATCCTGCCAGCGACTCTCGCCCGATCATCTGATCCGTATTTCGGTGATTTATCTGAGTCTGTTTAGTCGACCGCGACTTTTCTACATTGGCGCCCCATCGGCCCCGAGAGGCCAGCCCGCAGAAAGGTCCCGCCATGCATGCCGCCACATCCTCCCCACAGGCCTACAACTACAAGGTCGTCCGCCAGTTCGCCGTGGCGACCGTCGTCTGGGGCGTGCTCGGCATGGCGCTGGGCGTTTTCATCGCCTCGCAGCTGGTCTGGCCGGAACTGAATTTCGACACGCCGTGGCTGAGCTTCGGCCGCCTGCGTCCGCTGCACACCAGCCTGGTGATCTTCGGCTTCGCCGGCAGCGCGCAGTTCGCCGCGAGCTACTACGCAGTACAGCGCACCTGCCAGGTGCGGCTGTTTTCCGACGGCCTGGCGGGCTTCACCTTCTGGGGCTGGCAGGCGGTGATCGTGATCCTGCTGGTCACGCTGCCGCAGGGCCTGACCACCACCAAGGAATACGCGGAAATCGAGTTCACCGGCGCGGTGTGGATGGCCATCGTCTGGGTCGCCTACGCGGTGGTCTTCTTCACCACCCTGGTGCGCCGCACCACGCCGCACCTGTACGTCGGCAACTGGTTCTTCGGCGCCTTCATTCTGGTCATCGCGATGCTGCACATCGTCAACCACGCGGCGATTCCGGTGAGCTGGTTCAAGTCCTACTCGCTCTACGCCGGCGCCACCGACGCGATGGTGCAGTGGTGGTACGGGCACAACGCGGTGGGCTTCTTCCTCACCACCGGCTTCCTCGGGATGATGTACTACTTCGTCCCCAAGCAGACCGGCCGCCCGGTTTACTCGTACAGGCTGTCCATCGTGCATTTCTGGGCGCTGATCAGCCTGTACATCTGGGCCGGACCGCACCACCTGCACTACACCGCGTTGCCGGACTGGGCGCAGAGCCTGGGCATGGTGATGTCGATCATCCTCCTGGCGCCGAGCTGGGGCGGCATGATCAACGGGATGATGACGCTCTCCGGCTCCTGGCATAAGTTGCGCACCGACCCGATCCTGCGCTTCCTCGTGGTCTCGCTGGCGTTCTACGGGATGTCCACCTTCGAAGGTCCGATGATGGCGATCAAGACCGTCAACGCCCTCTCCCACTACACCGACTGGACCATCGGCCACGTGCATGCCGGCGCGCTCGGCTGGGTGGCGATGATCACCTTCGGCTCGCTGTATCACCTGATCCCGCGGGTCTACGGCCGCGACGGCATGCACAGCACGGCGCTGATCAACCTGCACTTCTGGCTGGCCACCATCGGCACGGTGCTCTATATCGCCTCGATGTGGGTCAACGGCATCACCCAGGGCCTGATGTGGCGCGCGGTGAACGAGGACGGCACCCTCACCTACTCCTTCGTCGAGGCGCTGCAGGCCAGCCATCCGGGCTTCATCGTGCGCATGGCCGGCGGGCTGTTCTTCCTTAGCGGCATGCTGCTGATGTCCTACAACGTCTGGCGTACCGTGCGCGGCGCATCGCCCGAGCGGGTCGACGCCTTCGCCCATTCGGCCTGAGGAGCAACCATGACGGAATGGCTGTGGAGCCTGGCGGTACTGACGCTGTTCTACTTGGCCGTGCAGCTCAGCCTGCGCGGCCGCAGCGCCGAAGACATCGACGAGGCGACGCAGCTGCCGTTCGCCGATGATCCATACCTGCAACAGCGCATGCGCTGGCAGGCCAGCCGCGAGCGCGAACACGGGAAAGAACGCAGGTAACGAAGCGCCGGCCGACGAGGCCGGCGCGAGAAGAAAGGAGTTGCGGAAGGCAGAAACGAAAAAAGCGGCCAATGGCCGCTTTCTCGTAGCTTCAAGGTGTTCAGTGGGCCTTGAAGCGAATATGGCGCAGCGGACGGGACTCGAACCCGCGACCCCCGGCGTGACAGGCCGGTATTCTAACCGACTGAACTACCGCTGCGCATTACCTCGAGTGGTGGGTGATGACGGGATCGAACCGCCGACCCTCTGCTTGTAAGGCAGATGCTCTCCCAGCTGAGCTAATCACCCTTGCTCTCGAAGTGGGGCGCATTCTAGAGAGGCATCCCTACCTTGGCAAGTCCTTTCAGTAATTTTTTTTTGCTTCTTTTCCAATGGCTTAGCAAAACGGCCGGCGACGCGCGAGTTTCCTCCTTGGAGCTCTTCACCCGGCGTTCGGCGCGCCGGCTGCCAGCGGGGATTTCCCCGGAACCGGCAGGCGGACAATCACCTTTGTGCTTGGCCTGAACCGCGCGGAACGGAATAATGGGCGTTTTGCGTCTGGAGAGACTCCCTGCCATGTGGTTCCGCAACCTGCTCGTCTATCGCCTCACCCAGGACATTCCCCTCGACGCCGAAACCCTGGAAACCGCCCTCGCGGAAAAACTCGCACGCCCCTGCGCCAGCCAGGAAATCGCCACCTACGGTTTCATCCCGCCGTTCGGCAAGGGCGATGACGCGCCGCTGGTCCACGTCAGCCAGGACTTCCTGCTGGTCGCCGCGCGCAAGGAAGAACGCATCCTGCCGGGTTCGGTGGTCAAGGACGCGCTGAAGGACAAGGTCGACGAGATCGAAGCCGAGCAGATGCGCAAGGTCTACAAAAAGGAACGCGACCAGATCAAGGACGAGATCGTCCAGGCCTTCCTGCCGCGCGCCTTCATCCGCAAATCCGCCACCTTCGCCGCCATCGCGCCCAAGCAGGGCCTGATCCTGGTGGACGCCGCCAGCCCGAAACGCGCCGAAGACCTGCTCTCCACCCTGCGTGAAGTGCTCGGCTCGCTGCCGCTGCGCCCGCTGAGCGTGAAGGTTGCACCGACCGCCACCATGACCGAATGGGTCAAGACCCAGGAAGCCGCCACCGACTTCTACGTGCTCGACGAATGCGAGCTGCGCGACACCGAGGAAGACGGCGGCGTGGTGCGCTGCAAGCGCCAGGACCTGACCAGCGACGAAATCCAGCTGCACCTGTCCTCCGGCAAGCTGGTCACCCAGCTGTCCCTGGCCTGGCAGGACAAGCTGTCGTTCGTCCTCGACGACAAGATGGTGATCAAGCGTCTGCGTTTCGAAGCCTTGCTGCAGGATCAGGCCGAACAGGACGGTGGCGACGAAGCCCTCGGCCAGCTCGACGCCAGCTTCACCCTGATGATGCTGACGCTGGTGGATTTCCTGCCGCAGCTGTTCGAAGCCCTCGGCGGCGAAGAACTGCCCCAGGCGGTCTGATCCGCGGCACGTCGGGCGCTCAGCGCCCGGTAGCGGCTCGCCATAACAAGAACGTCCCGAGGTTTCTTCCGCATGCGTGCCCTTGCCGCCCTCAGCCGCTTCGTCGGCAACAGCTTCGCCCTCTGGGTGCTGGCGTTCGCCCTGCTGGCGTTCTTCTTCCCGGGTGCCTTCAAGCCGCTCGCGGTGGCCATCGTGCCGCTGCTCGGGCTGGTGATGTTCGGCATGGGCCTGACGCTCAAGGCCGCGGACTTCGCCGAGGTCGCGCGCCACCCGTGGCGCGTGCTGCTCGGCGTGGTGGCGCATTTCGTGATCATGCCGGGCATGGCCTGGCTGCTCTGCGCGCTGCTGCGGCTGCCGGCGGAAATCGCCGTCGGGGTGATCCTGGTCGGCTGCTGCCCGAGCGGCACCGCGTCCAACGTGATGACCTGGCTGTCGCGCGGCGACCTGGCGCTGTCGGTGGCGATCGCCGCCGTCACTACCCTGCTCGCCCCGCTGCTGACGCCGGCGCTGATCTGGCTGCTGGCCTCGGCCTGGCTGCCGGTGTCCTTCGCCGCGCTGTTCTGGTCGATCCTGCAGGTAGTTCTGTTGCCGATCGCCCTCGGGGTGATCGCCCAGCGCCTGCTCGGTCCGCGCGTGCAGCGGGTCGAGGAGGTGCTACCGCTGGTTTCGGTGGTCAGCATCGTGATCATCGTCGCCGCCGTGGTCGCCGCCAGCCAGGCGAAGATCGCCGAATCCGGCCTGTTGATCATGGCCGTGGTGATCCTACACAACGGCTTCGGCTTCCTCCTCGGCTACTTCACCGCGCGCCTGTTCGGCCTGCCATTGGCGCAGCGCAAGTCGCTGGCGCTGGAAGTCGGCATGCAGAACTCCGGCCTCGGCGCGGCCCTGGCCAGCGCGCATTTCTCGCCCCTGGCAGCGGTGCCCAGCGCGCTGTTCAGCGTCTGGCACAACATCTCCGGCGCGCTGCTCTCGACCTGGTTCCGGCGCATGCCGGAAGACGCCGAAAAGCACTGATCGCCAGGCAAGGCCGGGGTACTCGACTCTGCCTGGTGGGTTACGCGGCGGGGGATTCGGTAAGCCGCAGGCTTCGCTGCGCCGCTAACCCACCCTACGTCAGGGATGTCGTCGCTGCGTGGCTCGCCTTCATCCGCAAGGATGTCTGGAACCGCCACAGAGCCGTAGGGTGGGCTTCAGCCCACCGCCGCCCTCAAGCATCCGCGCATCGCGTGGGCTGAAGCCCACCCTACCGCCTGACACAGGGCGGGTGAAACCCGCGATCCGCCTGCACGCGGCGAATACCGCAAACGCGGGGTGCACCCGCCCTACGTCTTCGCGTTCATCCGCAAGAATGTCTGGAACCGCCACAGAGCCGTAGGGTGGGCTTCAGCCCACCGCCGCCCTCAAGCATCGCGTGGGCTGAAGCCCACCCTACTGACTGACGCAGGGCGGGTGAAGCCCGCGACCTGGGTGCATGAGTCGAACACCGCAAACGCGGGTTGCACCGCCCTACGCTTTCGCGTTCATCCGCAAGAATGTCTGGAACCGCTACAGAGCCGTAGGGTGGGCTTCAGCCCACCGCCGCCCTCAAGCATCGCGTGGGCTGAAGCCCACCCTACTGTTGCCTGACGTAGGGCGGGTGAAGCCCGCGATCTGGGTGCATGAGTCGAACACCGCAAACGCGGGGTGCACCGCCCTACGCATCCGCACTGATCCGCAAAGAATCCCTGGAACCGCCACAGAGCCGTAGGGTGGGCTTCAGCCCACCGCCGCGCTCAAGCATCCGTGCATCGCGTGGGCTGAAGCCCACCCTACGAATCCGCATTCATCCGCAAAGAATCCTTCAGCCCAGCGCCCCGCTGCTGCGCAGCGCCTCGATGTGCTCCGCCGCGTAGCCCAACTCGCGCAACACCTCGTCGGTGTGCGCGCCCAGCGCCGCACCGATATGGCGTGGCTCGGGCAGGCCGGAGGAAAACCTGATCGGGCAGCCGATCTGCCGTTGCGCCGGCGCGTCTTCGCGCGGCACCTCGACCACCAGCTCGCGCGCCTTGATCTGCGGATGCTCGACGGCCTCGGAGAGCGGCAGCACCGGCTCGACGCAGGCATCGATGGCGGCGAACAGCGCGCTGCACTCGGCGAAGTCGCGGCGCTCGATCTCGATGGCAATCTCGCGTTTCAGCGCCCGCTGCACGTCGGGGTCCGGCGACAGGCCGCGCGGCGCCAGCTCCGGCCGGCCGAGCGCTGCGCAGAAGGCCTGCATGAATGCCGGCTCGAGGCTGCCGACGGAAAACCAGCGGCCATCGCGGGTGCGGTAGTGGTCATAGAAGCTGCCGCCGTTCAGCGCCTGGCTTTCCAGCCCCGGCTCGACGCCGCAGGCCAGGTAGCCGGCACCGGCCATGCCATTCAGGGCGAATGCGCAATCGGTCATGCTGATGTCGACCTGCTGCCCTTCCCCACTGTGCTGACGCTGGATCACCGCGGCGAGCAGCCCGAGCGCGCCATGCAGCGAGCCGCCGGCGAGGTCGGCGACCTGCATGCCCAGCGGCAGCGGGCCGCTGTCGGCGCGTCCGGTGTAGCTTGCGAGGCCGGACAGCGCCAGGTAGTTGATGTCGTGCCCGGCGCGCTCGCGGTACGGCCCGGTCTGCCCGTAACCGGTGATCGAGACGTAGATCAGCGCCGGATTCACCGCCTTCAATGCGGCGTAGCCGACGCCCAGGCGATCCATCACCCCAGGGCGGAACTGCTCGAGGACGATGTCGTAGTCCAGCACCAGGCGCTTGACCAGGTCCACCGCCTCCGGCCGCTTGAGATCGAGGCCGATGCTGCGCTTGTTGCGGTTGAGGTAGGCGTGGCTGGCCGAAGTGTCGCCATCGTGCGGCGGCAACGCGCGAACCAGATCCAGCCGCCCGGGCGACTCCACGCGCAGCACCTCGGCGCCCATGTCGGCCAGCAGCAGCGAGGCGAACGGCCCCGGTAGCAGGGTGGAAAAATCGAGGATCTTCAGCGACGACAGCGGCCCTTTCATCCAGGCTCCATTTTCTTGTTGGTCTGCCTGCAGCGTAAAGGGTGGCGGGCGATGCGCTCAATAACGCCAGCGCTCGAGCCGATTGACGCAATCCGCCAGGCAAAAAAAGCCCGCCAGGCGGCGGGCTTTTCATCGAGCAGCGCTCGAAGGGTGGTGCGACTCAGACGTGCAGCGGCTTGCTCTCGATGGGCGTTTCGCCCAGCAGCTCGTCCGGCGTGCCGCGACCGTGCAGCTCGTCGTCCAGGGCTTTCTCGTCCAGCTGCTTGCACCACTTGGCGACGACGATGGTCGCCACGCCGTTGCCGACCAGGTTGGTCAGCGCGCGGGCTTCGGACATGAAGCGGTCGATACCGAGGATCAGCGCCAGGCCGGCAACCGGCAGGTGGCCGACGGCGGACAGGGTGGCGGCGAGCACGATGAAGCCGCTACCGGTGACGCCGGCGGCGCCCTTGGAGGCGATCAGCAGCACGATCAGCAGGGTGATCTGGTGGCTGATATCCATCGGCGTGTCGGTGGCCTGGGCGATGAACACCGCGGCCATGGTCAGGTAGATGGAGGTGCCGTCGAGGTTGAACGAGTAACCGGTGGGGATCACCAGGCCGACCACGGACTTGTTGGCGCCGAGTTTTTCCATCTTGGCGATCATGCGCGGCAGCGCCGATTCCGAGGAGGACGTGCCCAGCACGATCATCAGTTCTTCACGGATGTACTTGATGAACTTGATGATGCTGAAGCCGTGCGCGCGGGCAATGGCGCCCAGCACCAGCAGCACGAACAGCAGGCAGGTGATGTAGAAGCAGGCCATCAGCTGACCCAGCTGCACCAGCGAACCGACGCCGTACTTGCCGATGGTGAAGGCCATGGCGCCGAAGGCACCGATGGGCGCGACCTTCATGATCACGTTGATGATGTTGAAGAAGATGTGCGAGATGCGCTCGATGAAGTCGAACACCGGACGGCCGCGCTCGCCCAGGCGATGCAGGGCGTAGCCGAAGAGTACGGAGAAGAACAGCACCTGGAGGATGTCGCCGTTGGCGAAGGCGCCGACCACGGTCCCCGGAATCACGTTCATCAGGAAGTCGATGGTGCTCTGCTTCTCGCCGGCAGCGGCGTAGGCAGCGATACCCGAGGTATCCAGCGAGGCCGGATCGACGTGCATGCCGACGCCGGGCTGGGCGACGTTGACCACGACCAGGCCGATGATCAGGGCGATGGTGGAAACGATCTCGAAGTACAGCAGCGCCATGCCGCCGGTCTTGCCGACCGCTTTCATGCTCTGCATGCCGGCGATGCCGGTGACCACGGTGCAGAAGATGATGGGGGCGATGACCATTTTGATCAGTTTCACGAATCCGTCGCCCAGCGGCTTCATCGCCGCGCCGGTCTGCGGATAGAAGTGGCCGAGCAGAATGCCGATGGCGATTGCCACCAGGACCTGGACATAGAGACTTTTGTAGAAGGGCTGACGAGTCATGGAAGGTTCCCGGGCGTCGCACTGCCTGGAGCAGCGCACACCTCTGACTGAGGTTTTATGATTGTTGGCCCCGGGCGCGCCGGGTATCAGCCTTATCGCAAGCGCTGTGCCAATTCCTCTTCAAGTTTTTTATCCTTTAAATTCAACGACTTAATAAACAATCACTGCCGCGCGCGCGCTTGGGGATGGCGGAAACCCGCCCTTTGCCTGGCGACAACCCGCCCGGATGGCGGCTTTTCGCCACTCGCCCTCGCCAGGCCGCCACGCTTGTGAGGCATCCGGTCGCGCTCTACCATCGGCGCGCACCGGAACGAGGGAAGCGCCTTGCGCGAACGCACGATTTCCAATCATTTCGTCCGCGCGGCGCTGCGTGGGGTGGAGCGCCGCGGCCTGGCGCCCGACGCCCTGCTGCTCGGCGCCGGCATCCCGCCGGCGCTGCTCAAACAGCCGCGCGCGCGGATCGCGCCGGAGCAGTTCGCCCGCCTGGTGCAGTTGCTCTGGGAAGTGCTCGACGACGAATACCTCGGCCTCGGCAACCAGCCGAGCAAGCGCGGCACCTTCGCCATGATGGGCCACGCCATCATCCATTGCCGCAACCTGGAAAAGGCCCTGCAGCGCGGCGCCCTCTTCTATGGCCTGTTCCCCGGCTCGCCGGGCATCCGCCTGCACCGCGAGGGCGAGCAGGTTCGCCTGTCGGTCGACGACGTCGGCGCCTGGGACGACGAGCATTTCCTGCTGGAAAGCCTGCTGGTGATCTGGCATCGCCTGGGCAGTTGGCTGATCGGCCAGCGCATCCGCCTCGATGAAGTGACCTTCAGCTATCCGGCGCCCGCGCACCACGCCGAGTACGACCTGCTGTTCCCCTGCCCGCATCGTTTCGAGGCGGCCGCCAACAGTTTGCTGTTCAACGCCCGCTACCTGCCCATGCCGCTGCTGCAGGACGAGCGCACGCTCAAGCGCTTCCTCTTGCATTCGCCGGCCGATCTGCTGGCCAGGCCGGATGGCGGCGACAGCCTGACCAGCCGCATCCGCCGCCTGCTCGGCCGCGAGTGCGAACACTGGCCGGACCTCGACAGCATCGCCCGCCAGTTGCACATGAGCCCACAGACGCTGCGCCGCCACCTGCACGAGGAAGGCACCAGCTTCCAGGAGCTGAAGGACCACTTGCGCCGCGACCTGGCGATCTACCAGCTGGGCAGCGATCTGCCGATCCAGCGCATCGCCGAGCGCCTGGGCTTTTCCGAGCCATCGGCGTTCCATCGGGCGTTCAAGAAGTGGACCGGCCTAACCCCGGGCGCCTACCGCGCGCAGGAAAGCTGAGCCGTCGCCAGGCGCCTCGCTTCACAGGCGCGGCATTTCGACCTAGGCTTGGGCGCTCGACAACCAAGGAACCTGCCATGCGCATTTGCCTGCTCGGCCTGCTGATGCTCTTCAGCGGCCTCTCGTCCGCCGCCATCAAGACCCAGGAAATCCCCTACGAAAGCGCCGACGGCACCAAGCTCATCGGTTACTTCGCCTATGACGATGCCATCGAAGGCCCGCGCCCCGGCGTGATGGTGGTCCACGAATGGTGGGGGCTGAACGACTACGCCAAGCGCCGTGCACGCGATCTCGCCGGCCTCGGCTACGCCGCCCTGGCCATCGACATGTATGGCGGCGGCAAGAACACCGAGCATCCCAAGGACGCCCTCGCCTTCATGCAGGCGGCCACCGCGGATGCCGCGGCGAGCAAGGCGCGCTTCCTCGCCGGCCTCGACCTGATCAAGGCGCAGCCGCAGACGGATGCCAAACAGATCGCCGCGATCGGCTACTGCTTCGGCGGCAAGGTGGTGCTGGACATGGCCCGCCAGGGTGTCCCGCTGCTCGGCGTGGTGAGCTTCCACGGCGCCCTGGTGCCGGCCGTCCCGGCGACCAAGGGCAGCATCAAGGCACGCATCCTGGTCGAGCACGGCGAAGCCGACAGCATGGTCACGCCCGAGCAGGTCGCCGCGTTCAAGGAAGAGATGGACGACGCCGACGCCGATTACGACTTCGTCAGCCTGCCCGGCGCCAAGCACGGCTTCACCAACCCCGATGCGGACCGCCTGAGCCATGGCGAGCACGGCGGGCCGGACATCGGCTATCAGAAGGAAGCCGACGAGAGTTCCTGGGCCGACATGAAATCCTTCCTCCGGGGGGTGTTCGATTAACCGCCGCGCCACCACCGGCCCGCGCCTGCCGCGGGCGCGGTTTTCGCAAACAGGTCGCCGCCGGCAACCAGGCTGCGGCAGAATAGCCGCATGACTTCCTACTCCCCCCGGCTTCCCGCCTGCTGCCCGACACTGACCGCCGACTGGCCGTTTCCCACCGTGCTGCCCGGCCTTTCGCTGGTGAAGGCCGCGTTCGACGCCGAGCGGCTCGAACTCGCCGACTTCGCCCGCTGCGGCATCGTCCCGCCCTCGAACATCCTCGGCGCCATCGCCAAGCGCAAGGCCGAGTTCCTCGCCGGGCGCCTGTGCGCGCGCGAAGCGCTGGCGCATATGCGCGGCCGCGCGGAAACGCCGATGGTGGCCGAGGACGGCGCGCCGCAGTGGCCGGTCGGCACCTGCGGCTCGATCACCCACAGCAAGGGCTGGGCCGCCGCCATCGTCGGCGACAGCCAGCGCTGGCGAGGCCTTGGCCTGGACGCCGAAGTGCCGCTCACCGACGTGCGCGCGCAGCGCCTGTGCAGCGAAATCCTCACCGAAGCCGAGCAGCAGCGCCTGGCCGCCGGCGACTGCTCCCTCGCGGTGACGCTGACCTTCTCGCTCAAGGAATGCCTGTACAAGGCGCTCTATCCGCTGGTGCACAAGAACTTCTATTTCCAGGATGCCGAAGTGCTGCGCTGGGACGAGCAGGGCCATGCGCGCCTGCGCTTGCTCAAGACGCTCTCGCCGGAATGGCACGTTGGCGTCGAACTGGACGGCCAGTTCACCCTGGTCGACGGGCGCCTGCTCAGCCTGGTGGCCGTCGAAGCCTGACCTCGCGCGCTACGGCGTGCGCTCCTCCTGCTCCTGGCGCAACGGCCAGACCAGGCTGAAACAGGCGCCGCCAAGGCTTTCGCTGCGACCGATCTGGGCGCGGCCGGCGTGCCAGTAGATGATCCGCCGAACGATCGAAAGCCCCAGGCCATGCCCGCCCGACGCGCGGGTACGGCTGTCGTCGAGGCGCAGGAAGGGCGTGAAGATGCGCTCCCAGGCGTCCTCGGGAACGCCGGGGCCGTCGTCCTCCACATCTATACGGCAACGCCGCGGCCCCGCCCTGAAGCTCACCCGCACCCGCGACTCGGCGTGGCGCAGGGCGTTGGTCACCAGGTTCTGCAAGGCGCGGTGCAGATAACGCGCCTCGCCTTCCACCCGCACGCCCACCGCGCTGGGCGCGCCGCGCTCCAGGCGCACCCCGGGGCGCAGCGGAGCCAGCTCGCCGATCACCTGGTCGAGCAACGCGTCGATGTCCAGCAGCTGGAAATTCAGCGCCGGCGAGCCCTGCTCCAGGCGCGCGTAGGTGAGCATCTCGTCCACCAGACGATCCAGGTCCTGGATATCGCCGTCCATGCCGTCCATGTACTTGCGCCGCGCCTGCTCGGTTTCCGCGTCGCCGATCATCTCCAGCCCGAAGCGCAGCCGCGCCACCGGCGTGCGCAGCTCGTGGGACACTGCCCGGACCATCTCGCGCTGCACCGACAGCAGCCGCTGCAGATGCTCCGCCATGCCGTTGAACGCCGCGGCCAGGCGCCCCACAGAATCGGCGCCGCCGGCCGGCACGCGCGCCTCCAGGTTGCCGCCGGCGATGCGCGTGGCGGCCGCCTCCAGGCCGCGCAGGCGCTGCTCCAGCTGACGCACCAGCAGGTACACGGCGAGCCCGATCAGGCTCAGACCGAGCAGCCCGATCAGCACCAGCAGCTGCGGCGGATAGGGATTCATCTGGTACAGCGGGCCGATTTCCAGCAACCAGGGCGTGTTGACCATGCCGGCGAACACGCGGATCGAATCGCCACCCTTGCCCAGCGCCATCACAGTGTCGCCCTCGTCGATCCGGCGGCGCTGGTCGGCGTCCAGATCGGCGTTATCCAGCGGGCGCAGGCTGAGGTCGAAACCGAACTGCTTGGCCTGCTTCAACTCGGCCAGCCGGCTCGGCTGCTCGGCCGGCGGGTAATGCACCAGTTCGTCCATCAGCAGGTAGACGGTGGCGCGCGCCAGCTGCTCGCTGATCTGCCCGACCTCGCTGGTGAGCATCACCCCTTCGGCGTCGCTGATCAGGCTGAAGATCTTCGCCGCGTGCGGCCCGGTCTGCTCCACCAGCACCTGGCCGTGCAGCAGGCGGGCGCGCTCGCGGCTGTCCAGCGAGGTGTCGAGCAGCGGCTGGATTTCCAGCGGAATGCCCAGCAGGCGCCCCCACAACGCGGTGGAACGGCGGCGCTCGACGTCGCTCATCGGCGCCAGGTTGTCGGCCATCAAGCGGAAGGTGCCGCGCGCGAGGTTCTCGCGGTACTGGTCGCTGCGCACCTTGTTGACCAGGTGCACCGTCGCGAAGCCGAGCAGCGCCACCAGGACGATGGCCGCGAGCATGCCGCCGTAGATGCGCAGGAAGATCGAGTTCAGCGCGGCGCCCCGCCGCGCGCGGCTCACGACCACGGATCGCTGCTCAGCAGGCCGTAGTGTTCGGTGTCGATGAAGCGCTCGTCCTTCAGCTCGCCGTCGCGGCGCGTGCCCTCATGGCGGAAACCGATGCGTTCGAGCAGGCAGCGGCTGGCGAGGTTGTCGGTATCCACCACCGCCTCGATGCGATGGATGCGCATGTCGTCGAAGGCATGCCGCAGGATCGGCGGCAGGCATTCGCTCATCACTCCGCAGCGCCAGTGTTCGGGCATCAGCCAGTAGCCCAGCTCGATGCGCCTGTGGCTCGGCGACCAGTCGTTGAAGCCGCAGGCGCCGATCAGTTGGCCCGGCGCCTCGCGAAAGGCGATGCCCCACCAGAGCCCGCTCTGCTGTTCCTGCAGGTCGCGGTACCAGTCCATCTGCGTCTGGGTTTCGTCCAGCGAACGGTAGGACACGCCGTAGTAACGGATCACGTCCGGGTTGGACAGCCCGCGGAACACCGCGTCGATGTCGCGCTGTTCGATCTCGCGAAGCAGAAAGCGCGCGGTAGTGAAGGTGGGAAACATGGCACAACCTCTTCTGGGCCTGTCCGGCGTATCGAGCAGCCTAGCGCATGTCCTCGGCCGCCTCGCGGACGAACAGGTAGCCCTTGCTGCGCACGGTCTTGATCAGCCGCGGGTGCATCGGATCGTCGCCGATCTTCGGCCGGATGCGCGAGATGCGCACGTCGATGGAGCGGTCCTGGCCGTCGTACTCGATGCCGCGCAGGGCATTGAAGATTTCCTCGCGCGAGAGGATGCGCCCGGCATTGAAGGCCAGCAGCCAGAGCAGGTCGAATTCGGCGCTGGTCAGCTCGATGCCGCGTCCGGCCAGCCAAGCCTCGCGCATCGCGTTGTCGATCACCAGCGGGCCGAACTCCAGGCGCCGCTGGTTCTCCGCGACGGGCTCGGCACTGCCCTCGCGGCGGCGCAGCAGGGCGCGGATGCGCGCCAGCAGCACGCGCGGGCGCACCGGCTTGCACACGTAGTCGTCGGCGCCGGTTTCCAGGCCCAGCACTTCGTCCATGTCGTCGGTGCGCGCGGTGAGCATGAGGATCGGCCCGTCGAACTCGCCGCGCACCTTGCGGCAGATGCTCAGGCCATCCTCGCCCGGCAGCATCAGGTCGAGCACCACCAGCGCCGGGCGCTCGCGCAGGATGCGCGCCGCCGCCCTGGCGCCGTCCGCCTCGATGCCGACGCTCAGCCCGTGGCTCTCCAGGTATTCACAGGTCAGTTCCGCCAGCCGCTGGTCGTCTTCGACGATCAAGATGTCCTGCTGCACCACGCTCTCCTCAGGGCTCCGGCTGACCGGATCGGCCGGCATTGTAGCAACGCCGCGGGGCGGATACAGGCAACGCTGGAAAACACAAGATGTAGTGGTCGCCTCGTCGAAGAAAAAAACTTTTGCCTGCGTAAAATCACCGCTGAGGCTCGACAGGCGGCGCAGCCCACCAACCACGCTGCCTGCGCCCGGTTACCCACGTTCCACCCACAATCCACGCACACGTTATCCACAGGTTTTGCCGGTTGATCAAACGCCCCTGACGCTCTATCTTGTATCCCGACAAAACAAACCCACTACATCTTGGGTTTACAACGAAGCCTTGCACTATTCAAGCGGTCCCGGAACGAAGCGTCGTACAGCCTCGGAATCCGCAGGCCGAAACGCTTTTCAGCAACCCTTTAGGCCGTTATCAGAAGGCCGGACCCTGAGTCAACGGCATTCTCATGCCGTCAGCGGTCGTAGTGTCGGCCCAATCGGGCAACCACTAGGGGTTGTGGTCGCGAGCGTACCCGCGACCAAGGACTTACGAGCCAGGAAGGCACTTGAGTCACGCCTTTTCCCTGCTCCGATCGTGTTTTCCACCGGTTAGCTGGCTGTACCGGGCGGAGAACGCATTTGGTTAAAAAGCGAACAGACGCGACGACAAGTGTCCAAACCAATTAGAAACGTGGAGACCCTCATGCAGATCGACACCCCACACGAGAAACCGCGGGCCACTGCTCCCCAAGCCGTCGAAGGCTCGCAGGACCTGAGTTCCACCGCCCCCGGCCAACTGCGCGTGATCAAGCGTAACGGCACCGTCGTCGCCTACACCGACGACAAGATCACCGTGGCCATCACCAAGGCGTTTCTCGCTGTGGAAGGCGGCACCGCCGCCGCCTCGTCGCGCATCCACGACACCGTGCGCCGCCTGACCGAGCAGGTCAGCGCCACCTTCAAGCGCCGCATGCCGTCCGGCGGCACCATCCACATCGAAGAGATTCAGGACCAGGTCGAACTGGCCCTGATGCGCGCCGGCGAGCAGAAAGTCGCCCGCGACTACGTGATCTACCGCGAAGCCCGCAGCCAGGAGCGCAAGCGCGGCGTCGCCGACGCCCCGGCCGTGGCCCACCCGAGCATCCGCGTGACCAAGGCCGACGGCAGCCTCTCGCCGCTGGACCTGGGCCGCCTGCAGACCATCGTCCGCGAAGCCTGCGAAGGCCTCGCCGAAGTCGATGGCGCGCTGATCGAGAAAGACACCCTGAAGAACCTCTACGACGGCGTCGCCGAGAAGGACGTCAACACCGCCCTGGTGATGACCGCGCGCACCCTCGTCGAGCGCGAGCCGAACTACTCCTACGTCACCGCCCGCCTGCTGATGGACACCCTGCGTGCCGAAGGCCTGGGCTTCCTCGGCGTGGCCGAGAGCGCCACCCACCACGAGATGGTCGACCTGTACGCCAAGGCGCTGCCGGCCTACGTCGACAAGGGTGTCGAGTTCGAGCTGCTCGACCCGAAACTGAAGACCTACGACCTGGCCAAGCTGGGCGCCGCGATCCAGCACGAACGCGACCAGCAGTTCACCTACCTGGGCCTGCAGACCCTCTACGACCGCTACTTCATCCACAAGGATGGCGTGCGCTTCGAGCTGCCGCAGATCTTCTTCATGCGCGTCGCCATGGGCCTGGCCATCGAAGAACCGAAGAACCGCGAAGAGCGCGCCATCGAGTTCTACAACCTGCTCTCGTCGTTCGACTACATGTCCTCGACGCCGACCCTGTTCAACGCCGGCACCCTGCGTCCGCAGCTCTCCAGCTGCTACCTGACCACAGTGCCGGACGACCTGTCGGGCATCTACAGCGCCATCCACGACAACGCCATGCTGTCCAAATTCGCCGGCGGCCTGGGCAACGACTGGACTCCGGTGCGCGCGCTGGGCTCCTACATCAAGGGCACCAACGGCAAATCCCAGGGCGTCGTGCCCTTCCTGAAAGTGGTCAACGACACCGCCGTCGCGGTGAACCAGGGCGGCAAGCGCAAGGGCGCGGTCTGTGCCTACCTGGAAACCTGGCACATGGACATCGAAGAGTTCATCGAGCTGCGCAAGAACACCGGTGACGACCGTCGCCGCACCCACGACATGAACACCGCGAACTGGATTCCCGACCTGTTCATGAAGCGGGTCTTCGACGACGGCCAGTGGACCCTGTTCTCGCCCAGCGAAGTACCCGACCTGCACGACCTCACCGGCAAGGCCTTCGAGGAGCGCTACGAGTACTACGAAGCCATGGCCGGCTACGGCAAGATCAAGCTGCACAAGACCATCGCCGCCAAGGACCTGTGGCGCAAGATGCTCTCCATGCTCTTCGAGACCGGCCACCCGTGGCTGACCTTCAAGGACCCGTGCAACCTGCGCAGCCCGCAGCAGCACGTGGGCGTGGTGCACAGCTCGAACCTCTGCACCGAGATCACCCTGAACACCAACAAGGACGAGATCGCCGTGTGCAACCTGGGTTCGGTGAACCTGGTGAACCACATCGTCGACGGCAAGCTGGACCTGGCCAAGGTCGAGAAGACCGTGAAGACCGCCGTGCGCATGCTCGATAACGTCATCGACATCAACTACTACTCGGTGCCGCAGGCGAAGAACTCCAACTTCAAGCACCGCCCGGTCGGCCTCGGCATCATGGGCTTCCAGGACGCGCTGTACCTGCAGCACATCCCGTACGCCTCCGAAGCCGCCGTCGAGTTCGCCGACAAGTCGATGGAAGCCATCAGCTACTTCGCCATCCAGGCCTCCTGCGACCTGGCCGACGAGCGCGGCGCCTACGAAACCTTCCAGGGTTCGCTGTGGAGCAAGGGCATCCTGCCGCTGGATTCGCAGCAGATCCTCATCGAAGCGCGTGGCCAGAAGTACATCGACGTCGACCTGACCGAGTCGCTGGACTGGGCGCCGGTCCGTGCCCGCGTGCAGAAAGGCATCCGCAACTCGAACATCATGGCCATCGCACCGACCGCCACCATCGCCAACATCACCGGCGTATCGCAGTCGATCGAACCGACCTACCAGAACCTCTACGTGAAATCGAACCTCTCGGGCGAATTCACCGTGATCAACCCGTACCTGGTCCGCGACCTCAAGGCCCGCGGCCTGTGGGACTCGGTCATGATCAACGACCTGAAGTACTACGACGGCTCGCTGCAGCAGATCGAACGCGTTCCGCAGGAACTCAAGGACCTGTACGCCACCGCCTTCGAAGTGGAAACCAAGTGGATCGTCGACGCCGCCAGCCGCCGCCAGAAATGGATCGACCAGGCCCAGTCGCTGAACCTCTACATCGCCGGCGCCTCGGGCAAGAAGCTCGACGTGACCTACCGCATGGCCTGGTACCGTGGCCTGAAAACCACCTACTACCTCCGTGCCCTGGCCGCGACCAGCACCGAGAAATCCACCGTGACCACCGGCAAGCTGAACGCCGTATCCAGTGGCCAGGTGGAAGGCCTGCAGGCTGCCCCGGCAGCCGAGCCGAAGCCGGCGCCGGTGCCGCAGGCGTGCAGCATCGATAATCCGGATTGCGAAGCCTGCCAGTAAGCAGGTCTGGCTTACGCACGAAGCGGAACGGCGCCCGCGTCGTTGCCCGGCAGGTCGGCCCCCATCACGTACGAACGTACGCTCAGGGGCTCCGACCCACCGGGCGCCTAGCGCTCACTCGCCCCGCTTCGCGCTGACGTCGGAGACCCCCTCTCCCATTTATGGGAGAGGGCCGGGGAGAGGGAATCAATCACGCTCCACCCGCTCGCGCCGCCGACATGGCGCCGAGCCGCTTTCAACCCCCTCGCCCATTCATGGGAGAGGGCCGGGGAGAGGGAAATGGCAGCGCCGCCCTCCTCCACATTTTTTCGACGTTTTTGCGTGCACCAAACGCAGTACACATTTTCGACCGGCGCAGTCCGGTCCAAGCAGGAGAAACTGCCATGCTGAGCTGGGACGAATTCGACAAACCCGAAGAAGGCGCCGCCAAGGCCGCCGCACCGCAACAGGCCGGTGCCGACATGAGCCTGGAAAAACTCGACAGCGTGGGCGACGCCGCCGCGAGCGAAGCGCGCGCCGTCACCGCCGAGGATTCCGAAGCCGTCGCGCGGGCCAAGGCCGCGCTGGACGAGCTGGACATCGTCGAAGGCCTCACCGACCTCGAAGGCTCCGCCGCCCGCGTCCAGGTCGACGAGAAGCGCATGATCAACTGCCGCGCCGACCTCAACCAGCTCGTTCCCTTCAAGTACGACTGGGCCTGGCAGAAGTACCTCGACGGCTGCGCCAACCACTGGATGCCGCAGGAAGTGAACATGAACGCGGACATCGCCCTGTGGAAGAGCCAGGACGGCCTGACCGAGGACGAGCGCCGCATCGTCATGCGCAACCTGGGCTTCTTCTCCACCGCCGACTCGCTGGTGGCGAACAACCTGGTGCTGGCCACCTACCGCCTGATCACCAACCCCGAGTGCCGCCAGTACATCCTGCGCCAGGCCTTCGAAGAGGCGATCCACACCCACGCCTACCAGTACTGCATCGAATCGCTGGGCATGGATGAAGGCGAGATCTTCAACATGTACCACGAGATTCCGTCGGTCGCGAAGAAAGCCGCCTGGGGCCTCAAGTACACCCGCTCGATCTCCGATCCGAAGTTCGAGACCGGCACCGTCGAAACCGACAAGCAGTTCCTCAAGAACCTGATCGCCTACTACTGCGTACTCGAAGGCATCTTCTTCTACTGCGGCTTCACCCAGATCCTCTCCATGGGCCGCCGCAACAAGATGACCGGCACCGCCGAGCAGTTCCAGTACATCCTGCGCGACGAATCCATGCACCTGAACTTCGGCATCGACATGATCAACCAGATCAAGATCGAGAACCCGCACCTGTGGGACGACGCCATGAAGGACGAAGCCCGTCAGATGCTGCTGCAAGGCACCCAGCTGGAAATCGAATACGCACGCGACACCATGCCCCGCGGCGTACTCGGCATGAACGCCGCGATGATGGAGGACTACCTCAAATTCATCGCCAACCGCCGCCTCTCGCAGATCGGCCTGAAAGAAGAATACCCAGGCACCACCAACCCGTTCCCATGGATGAGCGAGATCATGGACCTGAAGAAAGAGAAGAACTTCTTCGAGACGCGGGTTATTGAGTATCAGACGGGTGGTGCGTTGAGCTGGGATTGAGCTATTCAATAAAGGGACAAGGCAGCAAGCAGCATCAGTATTGACAGCCTTGGAAGCGCCTCCAGAGCTTAATCATCACAAATCATTGGCCATAGCGTCTGAACTGGCTTATCCAGTCAGACGCCACCCATCAAAAGTGGTCTGTCCCGGAACTGG
>NZ_DJTK01000061.1:0-47274 GCF_002438225.1 Pseudomonas sp. UBA6310
CCGGAAGTGGTGCGCATTATAGGGGCTCAGAATTAGCCGTCAACACTAAAAGCGGCTTTTTTTCGGAAAACGTCCGAAATCCACCTACATAACCGCCAATGCCACTATCCGGACAAAGAAAAGCCCCGCCGTGATCTGGCGATACGCCAGTCACAACGGGGCTGGTGCGAAGCCCGCCCCTCAGAGAACCGCTTTCTTGCGGCGACGAATAAGGAACTGCACGGGACCGGAAAGCGCGTAGGCCAGGAAGATCAGCAGGAGAACTCGCGGCGGGTCGCTGAAGATGACCGCGAACACCAGCACCACGATAAGGATGGCCACAAACGGCACACGCCCTTTCAAGTCCAGATCCTTGAAGCTGTAGTACTTGATGTTGCTGACCATCAGGAGCCCGGCGGCGGCCACCATCAACGCAAACAACATCACCAGCGGGATCGGCATATGCACACCTTCCACGCCGAAGTCGCGCAGCGTCCACACGGTTCCGGCCACCACACCCGCTGCCGCCGGGCTGGCAAGACCAATGAAGAAGCGCTTGTCGACCTTGCCGATCTGCGTATTGAAGCGCGCCAAGCGCAACGCCGCGCAGGCGACATAGATGAATGCGACCGTCAGGCCGACGTTGACCAGCCCGGACAGCGCCCACTCGTAGGCCAGCACCGCCGGTGCCAGGCCGAATGCAACCATGTCGGACAGCGAATCGTATTCGGCGCCGAAGGCACTCTGCGTATTGGTCAGGCGGGCGACACGTCCATCGAGGCTGTCCAGCACCATCGCGACGAAGATCGTTACCGCGGCGACTTCGAAGCGGCCGTTCATTGCGCTGATGATGGAATAGAAGCCTGCGAACAGATTGGCCGTGGTGAACAGGTTGGGCAGGAGGTAAACGCCACGGTGACGAACCTTGCGCCCCTCGGCGTCGTGACCTTCTTCGATGTGTTCATCGATGGGCAACAGACTGTCGGCCAGGGGGTCTTTTTTCGGTTCCTCGGGTTGATCGGTCATTAGCAGTACCTTGCAACGGATTCGTAAATTGGACAGGGTCGAACATTCAGGGTTCGAGCTTGCGCCTGCGTGGCGCTTTATACCAGAACGGGCCTGTAACGAAAAAACGCGGCCGAAGCCGCGTTTTTTCATTCGTGCAACCAGCCTTAGTTCTTGGCTTTGTCGACGATCTTGTTAGCCGAGATCCAGGGCATCATCGCGCGCAGACGCTCGCCGACCTGCTCGATCGGGTGAGCGGCGTTGTTGCGACGATACGCCGTCATGGACGGGTAGTTGCCGGCGCCTTCGGCGATGAACATCTTCGCGTACTCGCCATTCTGGATGCGCTTGAGTGCGTTGCGCATGGCCTGACGGGATTCGGCGTTGATGACTTCCGGGCCGGTCACGTACTCGCCGTACTCGGCGTTATTGGAGATCGAGTAGTTCATGTTGGCGATACCGCCTTCGTACATGAGGTCGACGATCAGCTTCAGCTCGTGCAGGCACTCGAAGTAGGCCATTTCCGGCGCGTAACCGGCTTCGACCAGGGTTTCGAAGCCGGCCTTGACCAGCTCGACGCAACCGCCACAGAGAACGGCCTGCTCGCCGAACAGGTCGGTTTCGGTTTCGTCCTTGAAGGTGGTTTCGATGATGCCGGTACGACCACCGCCCACGCCGCAGGCGTAGGACAGGGCGACGTTCTTGGCATTGCCGGAAGCGTCCTGATAGATCGCGACCAGGTCAGGGATGCCGCCGCCCTTGACGAACTCGGAGCGCACGGTGTGACCCGGCGCTTTCGGCGCGATCATGATCACGTCGAGGTCGGCACGCGGCACGACCTGGTTGTAATGGATGGCGAAGCCGTGGGCGAAAGCCAGGGTCGCGCCCTTCTTCAGGTTCGGCTCGATCTCGTTCTTGTACAGCTGCGACTGGAACTCGTCCGGGGTGAGGATCATCACCACGTCGGCGGCAGCGACGGCGCTCGGCACGTCGGTGACTTTCAGGCCATGGGCTTCGGCCTTGGCGACGGTGGCGGAACCTGCACGCAGGCCGACGGTGACGTCGACGCCCGAGTCCTTCAGGTTGCACGCATGGGCGTGGCCCTGCGAGCCGTAGCCGATGATGGCGACTTTCATGCCCTGAACGATGGAGAGGTCGCAGTCTTTGTCGTAATAAACTTTCATGAACGTTTCCTTCTATTTACCTGTTGGGCCTCGCGGCCACTCGCTAATTGGGTCAGATGCTCAGCACTTTGTCGCCACGGGAGATACCGGTGACGCCGCTGCGTACGGTCTCCAGGATCGACGCGGTGCCGACCGCCTGGATGAAGCTGTCCAGCTTGTCGCTGGTTCCCGCCAACTGGATCGTGTAGACGCTGCTGGTGACGTCGACGATCTGCCCGCGGAAGATATCGGTGGTGCGCTTGACCTCGGCGCGCTGCGCGCCGGTGGCCTTGACCTTCACCAGCATCAGCTCGCGCTCGATGTGGGCGCTCTCGGACAGGTTCACCAGCTTGACCACCTCGATCAGCTTGTTGAGGTTCTTGGTGATCTGCTCGATGACTTCATCCTGGCCGACGGTGGTCAGGGTCAGACGCGACAGGGTCGGGTCCTCGGTCGGCGCCACGGTGAGGCTTTCGATGTTGTAGTTGCGTTGGGAGAACAGGCCGACCACGCGGGACAGCGCGCCCGGTTCGTTTTCCAGCAACAGGGAAATGATGTGTCGCATGCTCAGGTCCGCTCCGTCTTGCTCAGCCACATGTCACGCATCGCGCCGCCCCGGATCTGCATCGGGTAGACGTGCTCGCTGGTATCCACCGCGATATCGAGGAACACCAGGCGATTCTTCATCGCGAAGGCTTCCTCCAGGCCTGGCTTGAGGTCCTTCAGCTCGGTGATGCGCATGCCGACGTGGCCATAGGCCTCGGCCAGTTTGACGAAGTCGGGCAGCGACTCCATGTAGGAATGCGAGTAGCGGCTGCTGTACTGCATGTCCTGCCATTGACGGACCATGCCCAGCGCGCCGTTGTTGAGGTTGACGATCTTCACCGGCAGGTCGTACTGCAGGCAGGTCGACAGCTCCTGGATGTTCATCTGGATGCTGCCCTCGCCGGTCACGCAGGCCACGTCGTCATCCGGGAAGTTGAGCTTGACGCCCATCGCCGCCGGGAAGCCGAAGCCCATGGTGCCGAGGCCGCCGGAGTTGATCCAGCGGTTGGGCTTGTTGTAGCGGTAGTACTGCGCCGCGAACATCTGGTGCTGACCGACATCGGAGGTGATGTAGGCGTCGCCCCGGGTCACGTCGTAAAGCGCTTCGATCACCGCCTGCGGCTTGATGATCGAACCGTCACCCTTGTCGTACGGGAACAGGCCGCGGTCGCCGCGCCACTCTTCGATCTGCTTCCACCAGCTGGCGACGGTTTCCTTGTTCGGCGTCTGGCCGATTTCCTTGAGCACCGCGACCATCTCGGCGAGCACGCTGTCCACCGGTCCCACGATCGGGATGTCTGCCTTGACGGTCTTCGAGATGGACGCCGGGTCGATGTCGATATGGATGATCTTCGCGTTCGGGCAGAACTTCGCCGCCGTCTCGCCATTGATCACGCGGTCGTCGAAGCGCGCACCGACGGCGAGGATGACGTCGGCGTGGTGCATCGCCAGGTTGGCGGTGTAGCTGCCGTGCATGCCGAGCATGCCGACGAACTGACGGTCGCTGCCCGGATAGGCGCCCAGGCCCATCAGCGTATTGGTGACCGGCAGGTTCAGCAGTTGCGCCAGCTCGGTCAGGGCCGCGGAAGCACCGCCCATGATCACGCCACCGCCGGAGTACATCACCGGGCGCTTGGCCGCGAGCAGCATCTCGGCTGCCTTGCGGATCTGCCCCGAGTGCCCGCGAACGGCCGGGCTGTAGGAGCGCAGCTTGACCTTCTTGGGATGGACGTACTCGAACTTCTGCGTCGGATCGCCCATGTCCTTGGGAATATCCACCACCACCGGACCGGGGCGACCGGATTCGGCGATGTAGAAGGCCTTCTTCAGAACCTCGGGGATTTCCGACGGGTGCTTGATCATGAAGCTGTGCTTCACGATCGGCCGGGAGACGCCGACCATGTCGGTTTCCTGGAAGGCATCGGTACCCACCACGGTGCTCGCCACCTGGCCGGAGATGACCACCATCGGGATCGAGTCCATGTACGCGGTGGCGATGCCGGTGATGGCGTTGGTCGCACCGGGACCCGAGGTCACCAGTACCACGCCGGCACGGCCGGTCGCCCGCGCATAGCCATCGGCCATGTGCGTGGCGGCCTGTTCGTGGCGAACCAAAATGTGCGTTACCGCCGGTTCCTTGAACAGGGCATCGTAAATATGCAGGAGGGCACCGCCCGGGTACCCATAGATGTACTTAACGCCTTCGTCACGCAGGAAGCGGACGACCATTTCAGCGCCAGATAAGAGCTCCACGTTTGTCACCTCTAGAACGCCAGAATGCCATCCACGATGGATGGCCCTAATAGGTCTACTGCCAAGCAGAGCATGAGCGACGGTGGTCGCCGACTACGTCAGCTACTGACTGAGCAAGTATTGGGAAGGCGCCAGACTGTTGCGGTGCCATCCCACCCAGCGCGAGGTAACGCGTTGCGGGTGTTACAGGTCGGCGCGGGTATGCGCCTCATGTCTGCTGAGCTGCGGCCTGCTTGCGGCGGACCCCACTACAGCGAGCGTTGAATTGTTCGGATTAGACCGGCGCAAGTCAAGTCGCGCGTCATGCTTTATTGGATTAGGCCGTGATGCGCTGCAGGATCGCGACGAGCGGCTTTTGGTTATAGTAGCGACACGTACCACCGCTAATCCAAGGACACCGCATGCACCGCATGATCCTCGCCGGCAGCCTGCTGCTGGCTCTCGCCGCCCCCGTTTCGGCCCAGGTCTACAAATGGGTGGACGCCGAAGGCATCACCCATTTTGGCTCGCAACCGCCACAGGGCCAAGCCGCCACGGCGGTAGACACCGCGGCGGCGCCCTCCAAGCCGGCAGCGCAGGTTCCTTCGCCAGGCAGCCTGCCGAAGCTCGACAGCCAGATGGAAGACGACGAGCAGGGCGCGATCGACGCCAAGGTGAAGGAAGAGGTCGCGGCGCGCGAGGCCGAGCGCAAGCGTTACTGCGATGCGGTGCGAACCAACCTCGCCCAGCTGCAGAACAATCCGCGGGTGCAGGTGAACATCGATGGGCAGGTGCGTCGTCTTCGCGAGGACGAGCGCCAGTCGCGGATCGCCGAGAGCCAGAAGGCGATCGCCGAAAACTGCAGCAAGTGACCCGCTAGCCTCGACCGACGATCAGTCGGTCGAATTCGCCGAGGGCCTCCAGCAGCCCTCGCGCCTGATAGACCCTGTCGCGATAGACCTCTTCAGCCATTTCGCGGATTCCCGATACCGCCGGCAGCGCGGCGTCGTTTTCCAGCAGCAGCTTCATCCGCGGCAGAAAGATCCACTGCAGCCATTGCTCGAACTCCAGCGTATCGATGCAGAACGGCTCGAGGCTGGACAGCGCGGCCTCGCTCGGTGAGACGTCCGCCCACCAGCCCTGTACCCGCAGCTCGCGCTCGATCAGCAACAACTGCTCGGCCACCGCCGGGAAACGCGAATCCACTACAGATTGACCTTCGCCTGAGCGCGCGCCTGGGCGGCACCCGCGCTGTCACCCTGCCGTTCGCGGGCCTGGGCGATCAGGTTCCACAGGCTGCCCTGCAAGGCGGGGCGCCCGTTGGCGTAGGTCAGCCCGCGCCGCGCCAGTTGCTCGGCCTGGGCGGCGTCGCCCTGGGCCAGCCGCACTTCGGCGAGGCGATAGAGCACCTGCGGCTCGCGCGGGGCAATGCGCTGGGCACGCTCGAGGCTGGATGATGCGCCGTTGAGATCGCCGCCGCTCTGCTGTTGCTGCGCGGAGGTCAGCAGCGCCAGCACCGGTCCGTCGAGCTGTTCATCGGCGGACAGCACGCTGCCGCCGGCACTGGGAATCCCGCTCGGCGCGGGCGCCGCGTACTGCGGCGTCGAGGCGTACGGGGCCGGCGCGGAATAACTGCCGCCGGTCACCGGGCCGACGGTGATCGGCGTGGTGCTGAGCGGTGCGCTGCTGGTCGCGCCGCCGTAAGGGGTGGAGGTCGCCGGATAGCTCTGCACCGGCGACGATCCGGCGCCACCGGGCACCATCACCACCACGCCGGAATCTTCCTCGATGGCGCGGGGCTGGGTCTGCGCGGCGGGCGGAGTGTAGCCGCCACTGCGAGAGAAGCGCTGCTCGCCGTTGGAGACCGGGGCGCCGGCGTCGACGACCGGCACCGAGCCGCGCGGGTTGGTGGTACAGCCGGCGAGCAGGGCGAGGACCGCCAGTGCAGGGAAAACCTTGTTCAACTTCATAACCTCCTGGCTCATGGCAGCCAGCCCTTGACCCAATCCATCACCGAGTCGACGGGCGCCTGAATACCGCCACAGCCGGTGCCGGCCGGCGGCTCGCTGCCGCGAATATACGGCATCTGTACGGAATTCGGGCAGCTCTGGTCGGAGCCCTGCCCGGTGCTCGCATCGATCCAGGCCAGCACCACGTTGTCCGGCATCGGCATGTCCAGCGGCAGCGGATCGGACCGGCGCATGAAGTTCGTCCACACCTGCAGCGCGCCGGTGGCGCCGGTCAGCGGGGTCTGCCCGTTGTCGTCGCGGCCGAGCCAGACCACCGCCAGCAGGTCCTGGCTGAAACCGGCGAACCAGCTGTCACGCGAATCGTTGGATGTGCCGGTCTTGCCGGCCAGGGTCAGCGACGCCGGCAGCTGGTTGTAGACCGAGCGCCCGGTGCCCTCGCGCATCACCCGCTGCATGGCGTTCTGTACCAGGTAGATGGCACCCGGATCGAAGCGCTGCTGGATCTGGAACGGATAGCGCTTGAGCGGCTCGCCGTCCGCCGCCAGCACGCTGCGGATACCGCGCAACGGCGTGTTAAAGCCACCGTTGGCGAGCGTCTGGTACATGTTGCTGACTTCCATCGGGCTCAGCGAACCGGCGCCGAGAAGCATCGACGGGAATGCCGGCCACTGCCGCGAAATGCCCAGCCGCTCGAGGGTCTTCAAAACGTTCGGCACACCCAGCTCCAGGCCGAGCTTGGCCGTCGACAGGTTGAGCGAGTTGGCCAGCCCCTGATAGAGGAAGATCGAGCCACGCGCCTTGTGATCGAAGTTCTGCGGACTCCAGACCTGGCCGTCCTTGCCCTTCACCGAGAACGGCTCGTCCTGCACGATGCTGGTCAGGGTGTAGCGGCTGGGCTGCTCCAGCGCGGTGAGGTAGACCGCAGGCTTGACCAGCGAGCCGATCGGCCGCACCGCGTCGATCGCCCGGTTGAAGCCGGCGAAACGCGGCTGACGACTGCCGATCAGCGCCTGTACCTCGCCGGTTTCGGGGTTGGTCACGACCATCGCCGCCTCGACCTGATCGATGCCCTTGCGCGTGCCGAGGCGCTTGAAGGTCTCTGCCATCGCGCTTTCGGCCTTGAACTGCAGGATCGGGTCGAAGCTGGTGAAGATGCGCAGGCCTTCCTCGGTGAGGTCTTCCTCGCGGTAATCCTCGCGCATCTGCCGTTTGACCAGGTCGATGAAGCCCGGATACGAGGTATCGGCCATGCTGCCGCGGGAGGTCACGCCCAGCGGTTTCTGCTTGGCCGCCGCGGCTTCCTCGGCGGTGACCACGCCCTGCTCGGCGAGCACGTCGAGCACCAGGTTGCGCCGTTCCAGCGCGCGCTCCGGATTGCGCCGCGGGTTGTAGTAGGTCGGCCCCTTGACCATGCCGACCAGCAGGGCGACCTGATGCAGCTTGAGTTCGGAGAGCGGCTGACTGAAGAAGTACTGGCTGGCCAGGCCGAAGCCGTTGATCGAACGCTGACCGTCCTGCCCGAGGAACACCTCGTTGAGGTAGCCCTCGAGAATGTCGTTCTTGTCGTAGTGCATCTCCAGCAGCACCGCCATCATCGCTTCGGTGGCCTTGCGGGTGAGGCTGCGCTCGTTGGTCAGGTAGAAGTTCTTCACCAGCTGCTGGGTCAGCGTGCTGCCGCCCTGGCGCAACTGGCCGGCACTGGCGTTGACCCACATGGCGCGGGCGATGGATTTGGGCGAGACGCCGAAGTGGTGGAAGAACTCGCGATCCTCAACCGCCACCAGGGTTTCCACCAGGTAGGCGGGCACCTGATCCAGCTTGATCAGGATGCGGTCCTCGTTATGCGCCGGGTAGATGCCGCCGATCATCAGCGGCTCCAGACGCGCCACGGCGAGGTCCTTGCCGTCGGCCTGGCTGAGGCCGGCGACGTAGCTGCCGGAGAAGCGCACGCGGATCGACTTGGAGGGCTCGGCGCCCTCGTAGAACTGGAAGCCGCGGGTATAGAGGCCGACGGTATTGCCTGCCACCGAGGCGGAGCCAGGCCCCTCCACGGAGGGCTCGCGCCGGTAGCCGAGGGCATCGAGTTCCTTGAGGAAGTCGTCCTTGCCCAGCTTCAGCCCGGTGAACAGTTCCAGCGGCCGCGCATAGACCTTGGCCGGAACCGTCCAGCGCTTGCCGGAGAATTTTTCCTGGACCACGGCATCGAGGTAAACCGCGAAACCGGCCAGTGCGACCAGGCCGACGAGGCCCAGCTTCAATACCCAGCCGAATAGAGTTCGCCAGCCGCCGGAGGGGCGTTTGGCACGGGAGCGAGAGGAGCGGGAACGAGTCATGGCGGCGGATTATACGCACTTTGCCAGGGCCGGGCAGGCGCCTCCCGGCGGTTTGCATCACCGCCCGCAGTCGCCATAATGCCGGCTCCGAAACGAACCCGAAGGCAAGGAAAGACCGTGAGCCAAGCACTGATAGCCGCGCTGCAGAACCCGGCCCTGTACGCCCACCCTGTCGAGGGATTCCAGGTCATCGAGACGCATATCTCCTGGGTCCTGCTCACCGGCCCCTTTGCCTACAAGATCAAGAAGCCGGTGAATTTCGGCTTCCTCGACTTCACCACGCTCGAGGCCCGCAAGCATTTCTGCGAAGAGGAAGTGCGCCTCAACCAGCGCCTGACCAAGAACCTCTACCTCGATGTGATCGCCATCGGCGGCCGCCCCGAGGCCCCGATGCTGAACGCCGACGTCGCGCCCATCGAGTACGCCATCCGCATGAAGCAGTTCCCGCAAAGCGACCTGCTCAGCGCGGTACAGGCCAGGGGCGAACTGGGCAACGCACAGATCGACCAGTTGGCCGGATCGATCGCGCACTTCCACCTGGACGCCCCCAAGGTGCCGGCGGACAACCCGCTGGGCTCGCCGGAAAACGTGCGCGCGCCGGTGACCCAGAACTTCGAACAGATTCGCCCGCTGCTGCGCGACGCCGCCGACCTGACCCAGCTCGATGCCCTGCAAGCCTGGGCCGACAGCAGTTTCGAGCGCCTCGAAGGCTTGTTCGCCCAGCGCAAGGCCGAGGGCTTCATCCGCGAATGCCACGGCGACATTCACCTGGGCAACGCTGCTGTCGTCGACGGCCAGGTGGTGCTGTTCGACTGCATCGAGTTCAACGAACCCTTCCGCCTCACCGACACCTATGCCGATGTCGGCTTCCTGGTCATGGACCTGGAAGATCGCGGCCTCAAGTGCCTGGCGCGGCGCTTCCTCAGCGGCTACCTGGAGCTGACCGGCGACTACCAGGGGCTGGAACTGCTCAACTACTACAAGGCCTACCGCGCCATGGTTCGGGCCAAGGTCACGCTGTTCGGTCTGACCGAGCAGAGCACCCCGGTGGAGCGCGCCGCCGCGCTGCGCCAGTACCGCCGCTACGCCAGCCTGGCGGAAAGCTACAGCGCCATCCCCTCGCGCTTCCTGGCGATCACCCACGGCGTATCGGCAGTCGGCAAGAGCCACGTCGCGCTGCGCCTGGTCGAAGCGCTGGGGGCCATCCGCCTGCGCTCGGACGTCGAACGCAAACGCCTGTTCGGCACCCAGCAGAGCACCGACAAGGGCCATCTGGACGCCGGCATCTATCACCCCGACGCCAGCCTCGCCACCTACCAGCATCTGCACCGGCTGGCCGATACCGTGCTGCACGCCGGCTTTCCGGTGGTGATCGACGCCACCTACCTCAAGCAGGCGCAGCGGCGCGGGGCGGCCCAGGTCGCCGAAGAGACCGGCGTGCCCTTCCTGATCCTCGACTGCCAGGCGCCTGAGGCGGTGATCGCCGGCTGGCTGGAACAGCGGCAGCAGGAGGCGCGCGACCCCTCCGACGCGACGCTGGAGGTGATCAAAACCCAGCAGGCCACCCGCGAACCGCTGGACGCCGAACACCAGGCGCACAGCAAACGCGTCGACACCCACGACGCCGCCAGCCTGGACAGCCTGGTGGCGCGCATCCGCGACCGTCTTCCCGGCCTCTGAGGCCGCCCCGTGTGCGCCGGGCAGAGCGCGCCGCACCCTCTATACTGGCGAGTAGCTTTCCACCGGGAGCTCGCCATGAGCCAGCCACATCAACTCGACAACCCGCTCTATGTCCTGTTGCGCGACGACAAGGTCCACGCCTTCAACGAAGGCAAGCCGCAGGAAGGCGAGATCGATCTTTCCGGCGGCGACTTTCGCGGGCTCGACCTGCGTCGGCTGAATCCGGAGCGGATCAACTTCACCGACGCCTATTTCCGCGGCGCCGACCTGCGCGGGCTGGACCTTCGCCAGGTGCGAATGGAGGGCGCCAGCATCGCCCACGCCCAGATATCCGGCACCTATTTCCCGGAAGCGCTGAGCGCCGATGAAATCCTCATGTCGCTGAATTTCGGCACTCGCCTGCGCTACCGCAGTGGCAGCCGATGAGCGAGGTCGTGCAACTGTTCGGCGCCCGTGCGGGCGCTTACGCGAGCTTCCGCCCGCACTACCCGGATGCGCTGTTCGACTGGCTCGCCGATCGCGCGCCGCGCCGCCGCCATGCCCTCGACATCGCCTGCGGAAACGGCCAGGCCAGCCGCCCGCTGGCGAAACGCTTCGAACGGGTGCTGGGTTGCGATGCCAGCGTCGAGCAACTGCAGGCAGCGGACATCGACGGCGTGGCGCTGTTCGCCGCCGATGCCGCACGGCAGCCGCTGGCGGATGGCAGCCTGGACCTGATCGTCGTCGCTCAGGCGCTGCACTGGTTCGCCACGCCGGCATTCTTCGCCGAGACGCGCCGCCTGCTGGTGTCCGGTGGCCTGTTCGCCGCCTGGTGCTACGGGCTGATGCGCATCGATGCGCGCACCGATGCGCTGGTCGACCACCTGTACCACGTCACCCTCGACGGCTGCTGGCCGGAAGGTCGCGCCAGCATCGAGGCCGAGTACCGCGACCTGCAGCCGCCCTTTCCACGCCTCGACGTGCCGGCGTTCAGCATGCAGGCGCACTGGAGCCTGGAGCAGCTGGCAGGCTACCTGCGCACCTGGTCGGCAGTTCAACGCTGGGAGCGCCAGCACGGGCATGACCCGATCGCCGACCTGATGCCGGCGCTGCGTCAGGCGTGGGGCAACGACAGGCACCAGCGGCGGGTGTCCTGGCCGCTACATTTCCTCGCCGGTTATCCCGCGGGCTGACCCCAACCCGCGCAAGGAGGCACGATGAACGACGAACTGCAGAGCATGAAGAACCTCGGCAAGACGTCCGCCCAGTGGCTGCATGCCGTGGGCATCCACACGCCCTCCGACCTGCGCCGCCTCGGCGCGGTGGAAGCCTATCGCAGCGTCCGGGCACGAGGTTTCCGGGCCTCGCGGGTGCTGCTGTATGCCATCGAGGGCGCGCTGCTGGACATCCACTGGAACCAGTTGCCAGAGGCGCACAAGGCGGAACTGAACGCCCGGCTGCAACAGTGAGCGCCACATTTAAGCGCTAGCTCACAGGCTGCGTATGAGATGATTTACGCGCGAAGCGGCGCCCTTTATCGTTGGGCCGTTCGTACGCTTTTGCCAGCCCAGCCAGTTCAAGGATTACTGTCATGTACCTACTCGGGGAGCAACCGGCCTACGCCGATCAGCTGATCAATCGCCTGCAGAGCATCCCCACGCAACTGCTGAAAGATCTCGCGCCGGCCGGCCCTGCGCTGCAGCTCGACCCCACCGACGATCTCGCCGAAGCGCTCCCGGGTACGCGGCTGTTCGTCATCGAAAGCGGCCTGCTGCATGCCTCCGTGGAGAACCGCCCGCTGTTCTATCTGCAGGAAGGCGATCTGCTCGGCCTGCGCCAGGGCATCGACATGCCCTCCTGCCGCTACAGCAGCGAGGAAAGCGTCAGCCTGATCCCCTACAACCGCACCGAAGTCTTCCGCCACATCTATGCCGACGAGCAACGCCAGGAGCTGTTCCTGCAGTACCTGATCGGCCAGACCGCCCTCCTCTCCGACGCGGTGGCACGACTGAAGCAGCCAGAGGTCCGCCCTTCCACCGGCTTCCAGCATTTCGCCGCCGGCGACCAGTTGATCCAGCAGGGCGACGAGGCGGACAACGTGTTCATCATCATCGACGGTCATGCCGAAGCGTTCGTCGACGGGCAGAAGGTCGGCGATGTGCAGAAGGACGAGATCTTCGGCGCGATGGCCGTGTTCACCCGCGAGAAGCGCAGCGCCAGCGTGGTTGCCAGCGAAGCCTGCACGGTGATGGTCATTCCCAAGGAGCAGTTCCTCAGCCTGATGCAGAGCAATCCGCGCATCGCCCACAGCCTGGTGGAAAGCATGGCCCGGCGCATCGACCTGATGAACAAGGAAATCACCCAGTTGCGCCGCGCGCAGCTCGACGACTGAAGCGAATCCGCATCAAACGAACCCGGCCATGTGCCGGGTTCGTGGTTTTCGGGAGGCGGATTTCAGGCGGCACAAAATAAGTGGAGGTCGGGTGTTGACTATGGAATGAGAATTGTTATTATTAACTCAACTGGTCGCGAGATCAGCCAGGTAAGCAAAGAGTCCCTCATCAGGCTCTTCGGTTATCTCCTCATCAGGCTAATCACGGTTATTGACCCGGCACTTTGCCGGGTCTTTTTTTTGCCTGCGATTTCTTGAATCCGGCGGCCTCAGCGATGCAGTTCGGCGCAGTGATCCTGTTCCGGCTGGGCGGCGGTGTACCAGATGAAATCGGCGCTGCCCGGCGCTACCTGCTGCCCGACCTCGACGAGCAGCAGCACGCTGGCATCGCGCACGCCGAGGTCAGCCAGGTGCAGCGGCACGCCCAGATCGCGGCTTGCGTGGTACGCGCCGGTGAACAACAGCGCAGGCAGCGGCGCATCGCGCAGGCGTTCGGCGATGCGCCGGTCGCGTTGCTGCTGCACCGCCAGCATCGCCGGAAGCTGCGACTCTGGCAGCAACCCGCAGTGCGACTGGCGAATCTGCTCCAGCAGCGGCTCGCGCACGGCCGGCGCGGTGGAAGCGCTGCCATTCAGCGACGGCGCCGCGCGATAGATGCCCATGATCTCGCTGCGATCGAGATTGGCCGCGAGCAACGGATAGGGTTGCGCCAGCACGTAGCGCACCAGGGGGCTGTAGCCTGCCCAATCCCAGCCTTTCTGCCAGGCCAGCGCGGCGGGCAGGTCCGTCGGTGGCGTGCCCTCGGCCACCTGCTGGCGAACCGTGTCGACGTTCGCCTGTTGTGCCGGCTCAAGCATCTCCAGCAGCACGCTGCCCTGTGCACGCCGGCTGGCGAGCGCCTGCAGCAGCCATAGCTCCAGCGCATGGTGATCCGGGTTGTCGTGCTGTTCGCCGACCAGCACTCGGTCGACTCCACCCAGGCGCTCGACCAATTGCGCGGGCGTCAGCCTCACGCCCGTGCTCGACTCGACGATCTGGCCCAACTGTGGGTCATCACGCCCCTTTGGACTCTGCCACGCGGGGATGGGCGCCAGACTCTGGCAGGCCGACAGCAGGCCGAGACAGATCAGCAGCAGTGCACGCATGGCGCGACTCCTCGGGAAGAACGATTGCTCCACGGTAAACGGAAGCTCGCACCGGGCAAAGGCTCAGCGCGCGATGATCAGCGGATGGCCGCGCTCCGGGTGGCGCTGCACCAGCACGTCGAGCCCGAACACCGCCTTTAGCGGCTCGGCCCGCAGCACCTCCTCGGGCGTACCGAGCACCTGCGGGCGACCGTCGCCCAGCAACAGCAGGCGATCGCAGTACCGCGCGGCGAGATTGAGGTCATGCAGGATCAGCAGCACCGCCGCGCCGCGCAAGGCGAATTCGCGTACTGCCTGCAACGTGGTGTGCTGGTGCAGCGGATCGAGCATGGAGGTCGGCTCGTCGAGCAGCAGCGTCTGCCCCTGCGCGCCGGGCCACAGCTGCGCCAGCACCCGCGCCAGGTGCACGCGCTGACGCTCGCCCCCGGACAATGCCAGGTAGCTGCGCCCGGCCAGGTGCGCCGCGTCCGCCGCCAGCAGCGCCGCCTCGACGATCTCGGCGTCACGGGCGCGGCCACTGGCGTGCGGCAGGCGCCCCATGCCGACCACCTCCTCCACGCGGAAGGCAAAATTCAGCGTCGACTGCTGCGGCAGCACGGCCAGTCGCTGCGCACGCTCTGCGCCGGGCCAGTGCGCCAGCGCGCGGTCGTCCAGGGTCACGTCGCCCGCGGCCGGCTGCAATTCGCCACAGAGCGCGGCGAGCAGCGTGCTCTTGCCGGCGCCGTTGGGGCCGAGCACGCCAAGCACCTCGCCGGGACGCACGTCGAGATCCACGCCCCCAAGCACCAGCGTGTCGCGACGGCGAACGTCCAGCCCACGACAGCACAACATCAGGCGCGCCCCCGCAACAGCAGATAGAGGAAAAAGGGCGCGCCGATCATCGCGGTGACGATGCCTATCGGCAGCTCCGCAGGCGCCAGCGTCAGGCGTGCGACCAGGTCGGCGAGCAGCAGCAGGCTGGCGCCGGCGAGGGCCGAAGCCGGCAGCAGGATGCGGTGATCGGGCCCGGCGATCAGGCGTACCAGGTGCGGCACCACCAGCCCGATGAAGCCGATCAGCCCGGCCGCCGCCACCGCGGCGCCGACGCCCAGCGCGGTGCAGAACACCAGCTCGCGTTTCAGTCGCTCCACCTCGAAGCCCAGGTGACGCGCCTCGGACTCACCCAGCAGCAGCGCATTCAAGGCACGCGCCCGGCGCGGCAGCCAGAGCGACACCGCCAACGCCACGATCAGCAGCGGCCAGAGCCGCGCGTAGCTGGCACCGTTCAGGCTGCCCATGTTCCAGAAGGTCAGGCTGCGCAGCGTGCTGTCGTCCGCCATGTAGGTGAACAGTCCGATCGCCGCGCCTGCCAGTGCGGTCAGGGCGATGCCGGCAAGCAGCATGGTGGCGACGCTGGTCTGGCCGTCGTGACGACCGAGCCGATAGACCAGCGCGGTCACGCCGAGCCCGCCGACGAAGGCGCAGAACGACAGCAGGTAAGGCTCGAACGCCGCGGGCACGCCGCCCAGCGAGGCCCCGGCGACAATGGCCACCGCCGCGCCAAGGGCGGCCCCGCTGGATACGCCGACCAGGCCCGGATCGGCCAGCGGGTTGCGGAACAGCCCCTGCATCGCCACCCCGGACAGCGCCAGCACCGCGCCCACGGCGAGGCCGAGCAGCGTACGCGGCAGGCGGATTTGCCCGAGGATCAGTTCGGCCTGCTCCAGGCCGGCGGCGGTAACGGGCAGTCCCACCATCCGCAACGCGGCGCGCAGCGTATCCAGCAACGGCAGGCTGACCGGCCCGAGGGCCAGCGACAGCCAGATCGCCAGCACCAGGAGGACGCCCAGGAAGATCAGCAGCCGGCGTGAACGAACGGAAGCACTCATGGTTGGCGGTCGGCGACCTTCAGCGGCGGTGCCGCAGGATAGAAGCCTGCCGACAGGTCGGCCAACGCCTGGGGAATCCGCGGTCCCAGGCCGCCGACCAGCAAGGTCGGATCGACCCAGAGGATGCGCCCGCCCTTCGCCGCCTTGGTCGAAGCCAGCGCCGGCGTGCTCTTGAGCAGCGCGGCGATGGCATCGTCACCGCTCAGCCGGCGGTCCGCGAAGACCACCACGTCAGGGTCCAGCGCCGCCATCGACTCGGCAGAGATCGGCTTGTAGCCGTCGTGCCCGGTCAGGTTCCGGCCACCGGCGTGCTCGACGAACCAGGCGGCGGCCGTGTCCTTGCCCGCGGCCATCGGGCTGTTGCCGACGTGACCGAGGAGAAACAGCACGCGCGGCGCCGGTGCGGTAACCCGCGCCTGCTCGACCCACTGTGCCTGGCGCTGCAGGCGTGCCTCGTAGTCGGCCAGGGTTCGTGCGGCTCGCTGGGGGTCGCCGAGCAGTTCGCCGAGCCGTTTCAGGTTGGCTTGCAGCGCGGGCACTTCCGGCGCGGCGGAGAGGGTTTCGATACGCACCCCGGCGGCCTTGAGCTGCGCCAGCACCGTGGGCGGGCCCATCTCCTCGCTGCCCAGCAGCAGGTCGGGCTTCAGCGCGAGGATGCCTTCCGCCGCCAGTTGCCGCTGGTAACCGATGCTCGGCAATGCACGCAGGCTGCCGGGATGCTGGCTGGTGCTGTCGACGCCGACCAGCTTGCGCTCGCCACCGAGCGCCACGACCCATTCGCTCAGCGAGCCGCCGGCGCTGACCCAGCGCTGCGGCAGGTCCTCGGCGCCGGCCAGGCCAGGCGCCGTGAGAACACCAATGAGCAGCGCGAGCGCGCCTGCGATTCGCCGCATGCTCATCCCTCCAGTACCGAAGCCTGCTCGGCCAAGGTCCGCCAGTCCTGGCGCTCCGGGGTGCCGGGCTTGCGTTCGCCGAACAGTTGAAGGACCAGCTCGCCGTCGGCATCGAAGGCTTCGAGGCTGGTGACCACGCCGTCGATGCTGGGTTTGCGCACGCGCCACAGTTCGTGGACGCCGGAAGTCTTCAGGTGCAGGTTGAACAGCGGATCGAGCACGTTGAACCACTCGCCCATCCAGCGCAGGTTGCGCACCGGCCCGGTGTGGATCTGGATGCAGTGGCGGTTGCCGACGAAGACCATCACCGGCACTTCGCGCACGCCGGCCACATCCAGCGTGCGCGGCAGTTCGGCCGACTGAAGCGGCTCGGCCCACTCAGCGCCGGCCAGGCGCAGCGCCTGGGTGCGGGCGACGGCGTGTTTCCTCAGCATCGCGTGGAAATGGTGGGTGTCCTTGAGGTCGGCCCAGTCGGCACGCAGCGCCTCGACGTCGACCGACGCGTCGGCCACGGTCGCCTCCGGCTCGGCGGCGGCCTGGAGCTCCAGTTCGGCGCTCTTCGATTCGGCGCGAAAACGCTGGATCAACGGCTCCCAGGCGGACACCTCGCTGGCCTCGGTGAGAAAGACCTTGTGCACCGCCGCGCCCTGGCGATCGAAGAACTGCAGGCTGCGGTGGGCGCCGTGGTCGGTCTGCTCGACGATGGCGAACGCGAAGGCCCAGCCGGAGAGGAAGAAGCGCAGGTCGATGTCCGGCGAAACCACCAGCCCCATCTGCCCGTTCGGCGCGATGCTGACTTCGCGGTACGGGCCCTTGCGTTCATGCACGCATTGCTCGTTGCGGGTCAGCGCCATCACCTGGCCGAGGTCGCCGAGCGCCGGCAGCAGCGTTGCCCACTCCGGACGCAGGCGCACCGCGTCGAGACCGATCCGGCTGGCGATCAGTTCGGCCTCGCTGACACCCAGCGCGGCCGCGGCATCGCGGGCGCGCAGATGTGGCTGCTGCTCGCGCAGCGATTGCCAGGCCTGGTAGAGCCGCGAGGGCGACGACGCGCCGGGAGGGGAAAGACTCATTTTCGAGGTTCCTTGGACGATCAGAAAGGCGTTGGACCATAGCGCAAGCGTTTTGCACGGGTCATCCAAACTTACACTTACTGCGCCCTCATTCTCAATTGAGATTTACTTGCAATAAAGTGCGACCGGCTGCTTCAGTCGAGGTCTCAGCGGCGCGAAGAACAGATGAAGCCCAAATGCCTGCGTTGACTTGCGCATATTCGGACGAATAATGCGCAGCCCGAATGGAGACCGCCGTGCACCTGCTCTGCACATCCGACCAACTGGCCGAAGGCCAGAGCCGCAGTTTCGTCTGCGCCGACCTGCCGCTGCTGGCGGTGCGCCGCGACGGCCGCGTGCACCTCTACCGGAACCGCTGCCCGCACCGCGGCGTGCGCCTCGACTGGCAACCCGACCGCTTCCTCGACGACAGCGGTAGCCTGATCCGCTGCGCCGTGCACGGCGCGTTGTTCCTCATCGAGGGCGGCGAATGCGTGACCGGCCCCTGTGAAGGCCAGGCGCTGGAAGCACTGGACTGCCTCGAGGACGAGCGCGGCATCTGGTTGAACGCGCAGCCGTAGGGCGGGTAAAACCAGCGAACGCCTGCTCGATCTGGACGCATCGACGCACCGATGCGTCGGGGGCAACGGTGGGCTGAAGCCCACCCTACGCGAGGCCTTCACACCGCCTGCCGATCAGTCTCAACACGCCATAGGGCACCTGAAACCCGCGAATGTACACTCGTCCTTACCGGAACGAGGATTGCACCCGCCCTGCACGAACACTCGCTCGATCCAGACGTAGGGTGGGCTTCAGCCCACGCGAAACACCGATGCATGGGCGGCGGCGGTGGGCTGAAGCCCACCCTACGGGAGACGTTCACTCCGCCCTCCCGCCGATCAACTGCAGTCCGCCATAGAACTGCCTGAAACCCGCGAACGCGCCCTCACCTGGACGCGGACTGCACCCGCCCTGCGCGAATACTCGCTCGATCCGAACGTAGGGTGGGCTTCAGCCCACGCGACACACCGATGCGTGGGGTCGGTGGTGGGCTGAAGCCCACCCTACGGGAGACCTTCGCTCCACCCTATCTGAGTCCCAGGCGCTGCGCCGCTTCGCGCAGCACTCGCTCGGTGCCGTCCCAGCCCAGGCAGCCATCGGTGATCGAGACGCCGTAGCGCAGCTCGCAACCCAGCGACTGGCTGCCGTCGAACAGGTGGCTTTCCAGCATCACCCCACGCAGCGAGTCATCGCCGGCCAGGCGCTGGTCGATCACCGCGCGCAGCACCTCGGGCTGGCGCAGCGGGTCCTTGCCGCTGTTGGCGTGGCTGCAATCGACCATGATCCGCGCGGCAATGCCCTGGCGCTGCAGGTCGGCGCGGGCGCTGGCGACGCTGGCGGCATCGTAGTTCGGCCCGCGATGGCCGCCGCGCAGGACCAGATGGGTATCCGGATTGCCCTGGGTGTGCACGATGGCTGGACGGCCCTGGCCGTCGACGCCGAAATGCTGGTGCGCGTGGGCCGCGGAGCGCATGGCGTCGCAGGCGATGCCGAGGCCGCCATCGGTGCCGTTCTTGAAGCCAACCGGCAGGTCCAGGCCGCTGACCAGTTCGCGGTGGACCTGGGATTCGCTGGTCCGCGCCCCGATCGCCGCCCAGCCGAGCAGGTCGTCGAAGTAGCCGGCGAGCAGCGGCTGCAACAGTTCATTGGCCAGCGGCAGCCCCATCTCCGCGAGCCGCAGCATCAGCCCGCGCGAACGCTCCAGCCCGGCGTGCATGTCGCCGCTGCCATCCAGGTGCGGGTCGTAGACCAGGCCTTTCCAGCCGACGGTGGTGCGCGGCTTCTCGACGTAGGCGCGCATCACCAGCAGTAGCTGCGGAGCGACCTCCTTGGACAGCCCGGCGAGGCGCTCGGCGTAGTCGAGCACGGCCTTCTCGTCATGCAGCGAGCACGGGCCGACCACCACCAGCAGGCGCGGATCGCGGCCATCGAGGACGGCACGGATGGCCTGTCGCTGTTGCTGGATCTGTTGGGCGAGGACGGGAGCGAGCGGCAGTCGCTCGCGCAGCTCCAGCGCACTGGGCAGCGGCGAGGTGTGCCGGCGGGGCTGGCTGGGGAAGTTACGCAGTTCGGCGGTATGCGGCGTGGCGAGGGTGGCGGCGGAAACGGCGGATGACATGGACGGGCTCCTTGGCCGGCGCGGGCATTGGCCGCGCGCGGCGCGCTATCGTGTGGTTGTTCGTTCGAGGGGAATGGCGGTGGCGAAGCGGGTAAATCGCCAGGCGTAGCGGGAGTCGTCGAAGGAGCGGCGGTAGGTGGTCATGGGATGTTCCTCGGGTTGAAAAAACGTTGGCTGAAAAAACGAAACCCCCGGTCGGGTTACCGACCGGGGGTTCTGAGAACTCTGTGGTGGCGACCCGTCTTGCCGGGCGCCTGGTGGGGTATCAGGCGCGCGCGTGGCTAAACCAATACCCATAAAAGAAGAAACGCACGGCAGCGCCGGTGGCCCGGACACGCGCGGTCGCACTGCGCTGGGCAGCGGAACGAACGAGGGGGTTGGCGGCGTTGTGCATGGTTGTCTCCGTTGAATGTGAGCCACGTTACTGCATAGCCCGGCGGCGATCAATCGCCTGTGGCTATGGCGGTGATCGATCCGGCACGCCGTCGTAGTCTGGGAAGATCGCCTTGCGGATGATCGCGTGCACGCCGAGGTTGCCGTCCACCACCTGGGTGACGCCGAAATCCACCGCCACCGAGATCAGTGAGATTGCCTCGTCCTCGGTCAGTCCGTGGGCCTTCATCAGGTAGTGGCGGGTCTTGCGGAAGGCGTCGCGCATCGCCGCTTCCATCGAGGACTCCTTGTACACCTGGGTCTGCGCGTTCGGCCCCAGCTCGGCCTGGTAGTTGGCGAAACTCAGCCCCTGCAGCACCCACTCCTCGGCGGTTTCGAGGAACGGGTAGCTGAGCTCGGCGAGGAAGCTACCGGCCATCTGCGCCTTCTTGTGCAGCACCAGCTGGAAAACGCCAGTCAGCGAGCACTCGATGGCGGTGCCGCACAGCTCGGAGTCGCCCTGCGAGGCGTGCGGATCGCCCACCGAGAACAGCGCGCCGTCCACCGACACCGGCAGGAATACCTTGGCGCCCTTGCCGGCCCGCCAGTTGTCGAGGTTGCCGCCGAAGTAGCTGGGCGGGATCGAGTCCACCGGGCCGAATTCCTTCGGCGCCACCGCCAGCACCCCGAAGTGCGGGCGCACCGGCACCACCGCCTTGGCCAGCACGCCATACTGCCGCTCGATGGTGGCCGGGTCGACCGGCACGCCGGGATAGTCGATGGTGGCGTGGCGCACGCCGAACGGGTCGGTCTGCGGCGTCCAGCGGAAGTTGTAGAGCGCCTTGGCGTGCGGCGGATGGGTGCGCGCGTCGATCTCGTAGACGGTCACCACCTCGCGCTTCTTCGGCTCGGTGAGCAGGTCGTCGTAGTGGAAGCCCCACCAGGCCGCCGCGTTGCTGCCGAAGCTGCGGCCCTGGTGCTGCGGATGGCGACTGGGCCGCGGCAGGATGTCGAGGATGCGGATCTCCAGCACGTCGCCCGGCTCGGCACCGCGCACGTGGACCGGCCCGGTGCAGATGTGCACGCCGAAGCCTTCGCCGGCGCCGCGGCCGAGAATGGAGGCGTCCATCGGGCCGGCGCCGCGGCGCTCGACGTTCTTCTTCTCGGCGCTCCAGTGGAACACGCTCTCGGCGCCGGGATCGCCTTCGATCATTCGCTCGCAGTCGTCCGTGGCGTGCTGGGTCAGCGTCTCGATGGTCAGGATGTCACCGGAATTCACCGTCAGCACCGGCGCGATGGAGCGGCTGAAATAGCCCCAGTGCACGGTCTTCTCCGATACCGGGATGTAGTAGTGGTTGGGCAGCGCCTCGCCGGCGGGACCTCCCGGCGAATCCTTCTCCGCCACCGCCGCTGCGCGTTTCGGCGCCAGCGCCAGGCTCAGCGCGTAGCGCGCATGGTCGTCGAGCACGCCCTGGAACGCACGGCGCTGGCGCTCGCCGGGATCGTCGACGGCACGCGGCGGCGCCAGGTTCAGCCGCTGGCTTTGCGGCGGACGACCGCGCTGCAGCGTCTCGTGCGGATTCTTCGGCGGCTCGGCGCGGTAGGCACGCGGCGACAGGCCGAACTGCGCGGAGAAGGCGCGGCTGAAGTTCGCCGCATCGCCGAAGCCCCAGCGAAAGCACAGCTCGGAAATGCTGAAGTGCGCCAGCGCCGGGTTGGCCAGGTCGAGCCGGCAGCGCTCCAGGCGGCGGTTGCGCAGGTATTCGCCGAAGGTGGTCGCGCCGGTCTTGAACAGCTTCTGCAGGTAACGCACGGAAAGCCCTTCCAGGCGGGCGACATCCTCGACCTGCAGCTCGGCGTCGCCGAGGCGCGCCTCGATGCTACGGCAGACGCGGCGCAAGTGGGCCAGTTGCACCGAGGTGGAATCCTCCGGCTGGCTGCGCTCACGGTACGACAGGCAGGCCACCAAAAGCTCGGTGAGCGTCGCCTCCAGCGGCGGCAGCTGGTCGCGGTCCAGATGCGCCAGCTCGTCGGCGATCGACTGGATCAGGTTCAGGCACACCGCGCCGACACCGTTGCGGGTGGCGATGCGGTTGAGTTCCTGGCTGCCGGTACGCACCAGCCGGAGGATGAAGCTGGCCGATTCGAGCTTGACCAGCAGCGCGCGGAAATCGCTGTCCAGCTCGATACGCCAGGCCTGCGCCGGGTCGAACAGGACGATGTCGCCCGTGCCGATGGCGACGCGCTGGCCGCCCTCCTCCAGCGCTCCGCTGCCGCTGAGCAGGGCCAGCACCAGCACGGTGCTGCCCTGGCACAGGCGCGCGTTGTCGGGGTGCGGGCTGAGCACCTGCGGCGAGGCGCTGACCTGCAGGAATACCGAATCCAGCGCCGAACTGCACAGCGCGACATGGCCGTCGGCCGGCTGGCCGGCGAGGCTGCTGGCCAGGCGCACGCGCTGGAACACCTCGTCCCAGGCGGACTGGCGCAGCTCCTCGGGGAAGGCGCTGCTGGAAAAACGGCGCAAGTCGTTGAGCATCGCTATCCCGTGCAGAAGAAAGAAGTCTGGCCAGTGTACCCACCGCGTCGCGACACCGGCCGAAGCGACCGGCATTGCGAAGCGAGGGTCATGCCAGGGCGGTTCAGCCCTCGCGGGCGGGGAAGATGCTCTTCTTGATCACCGCGTGCACGCCCCAGTTGCCGTCCACCACCTGGGTGATGCCGAAGTCCACCGCCACCGACATCAGCGAGATCGCCTCGTCCTCGTCCAGGCGCTGGGTGGTCATCAGGAAGTGCCGCATCTTGTGGTACGCGTCGCGCAGCGCCAGGTCCACCGAGGACTTGGAGTAGATCGACTGCTGCGCACCAGCGCCCAGCTCGGCCAGGTAGTTGGCGAAGCTGAAGCCGTGCAGCACCCAGTCGTCCTGGGTTTCCAGCAGCGGGTAGTTGAGTTCCGCCAGCGGCGTGCCGGGCAGTTCGGCCTTCTTGTGCAGGACGAACTGGAAGGTGCCGGTCAGGGAGCACTCGATGGCCGTGCCGCACAGCTCGGAGTCGCCCTGAGAGGCGTGCGGGTCGCCCACGGAAAACATCGCGCCGGCCACCGCCACCGGGAAATACAGGGTCGCACCCTTGCCGATGCGCCAGTTGTCGATGTTGCCGCCGGTGTAGCTGGGCGGGATCGAGGTGACCATGTCGGCCTCGGCCGGGGCCACGCCGATGGTGCCGAAGTGCGGGCGGATGGGGACGCGGATGTTCTTCAGCACGTTCTCGTTCTTCCTGATCGTGCTGTGGTTCACCGGAATGCCGGGGTAGTCGATGGTCGGGTGGACCACGCCGAACGGGTCCGTCTGCGGCGTCCAGCGGTAGTTGTAGACCGCGCGCGCCCAGTTGCGCTCGCCGGTGGCGTCGATCTCGTAGAGGGTCACCACCTCGCGCTTCTTCGGTTCGCTGAGCAGGTCACCGTAGTGGAACCCCCAGTTGGCGGCGGCGTTGCTGCCGAACGACTTGCCCTTGAACGCCGGGTTGGCGCTGGGCCGCGGCGCCACGTCGACGATCCGCACTTCGAGGATGTCGCCCGGTTCGGCGCCCTTGATGAACACCGGCCCGGTGCAGATGTGCACGCCCTCGCCGCCGCCGGCACCGATCTTCGCATCCATCGGCCCGGCACCGCGGCGGTTCACGCCTTTGCGCTTGGCGTCCCAGTAGAAGACGCTTTCCGCGCCCGGATCGCCCTTGACCATGCGTTCGGCATCGTCATTGGAATGGTGGGTCAGGGTCTCGATGGTCACGTAGTCGCCGGTTTCGATCTCCACCACCGGCTTGGCCGACTTGCTGAAGTAGCCCCAGAGCACGGTCTCCGCGCTGGCCGGAATATAGTAGTGGCTGGTCGGGCCATTCCCCGGCTTGGCGCTGGCGCTCGCCGCCATCACACTGGGCGACATCGATACGCCAAGGGCGCCGAGCGTCGCCGCACCGCCGCCGACCACCATGGCGTCACGCAGGAAGCTGCGCCGCGCGGCGTGGAATTCACCCTTGATGTCTTTTTCGTTCTCGGCGGTAACGCCGTGCATGCAACCCGGACTGCAAACGTGATCGTCCATAGGAACCCCCTTGGTCAGCGCGAAAGGCGCCGGCACCTGGCGGGCCGGCGTGTCGATTATTCGCGGGGGTGGCGGCAAAGCGCTTGTCGGGCGCCGCACAAATCCTTGTCGCCGGCGCTAATCCAGCAGCACCGGCAACCGTCGGTCGATGAACAGGCCGTCGAGCGTCACCTGCGCGCCGTAGGCGAGGATTTCTACGCCGGCCGCATGGGCGTCCTGCAGCGCCGCGGCATAGAGCGGGTCGATTTCCCGCGCCGGGCGCACCGCCTCGACCCTGGAGAGGTTGACGCAATACAGCTGCACCGCGCGAACCCCGGCCCGCGCCAGCGCCGCCAGCTCGCGCAGGTGACGCGCGCCGCGCAGGGTCTGCGCATCGGGGAAGGCGGCCACCGGACTGTCGTCGAAACCGAGGGTGACGCTTTTGACTTCGACGAACGCCGGGCCGCTGGCGAACTCCAGGCGGAAATCGATGCGGCTGTTCTCCACGCCGTAGGGCACTTCGCGCTTGAGCGCCTCGAAACCGGCCAGCTCGGCGATGCGGCCGGCACGCAACGCTTCCTCGATCAGCGGGTTGGCCCGCGCGGTGTTCACGCAGGCCAGCCGGCCCTGCGGGGTTTCCGCCAGCTCCCAGGTGCCCGGCAGCTTGCGCTTGGGGTCGCTGGAACGCTGGAACCACACGCGTCCGCCGGGCGCCATGCAATTGAGCATCGAGCCGGTGTTCGGGCAGTGGATGCACAGCTCCTCGCCGCCGGCAGTGACCACGTCGGCGAGGAATCGCTTGTAGCGGCGCACCAGCAGCGCCTCTTCGAGGGGAGCGGCGAAGCGCATCAGCCCTGCCAGCTCTTCAGCCCGCGGGCAATGCGCTCGACGGCTTCCTGCAGGCGCGGCAGGCTCTGGGTGTAGGCGAAGCGCACGTGCTGGGTGGCCAGGTGGCGGCCGAAATCCAGGCCCGGCGTGATGGCGACGAACTCGGTTTCGATCATGTGCTGGCAGAACGCGAAGGCGTCGCCGCCGAACGCGGAAATATCCGCATATAAATAGAAGGCCCCTTCCGGCTCCACGGCGATGCGGAAACCCAGCTCGCGCAACGCGGGCAGGAGAAAGTCGCGGCGCCGGCCGAATTCGGCGCGACGTTCCTCGAGAATCTCCAGCGTGGCCGGCTCGAAACAGGCCAGCGCAGCGTGCTGGGCCATCGACGGCGCGCTGATGTACAGGTTCTGCGCCAGCTTCTCCAGGTCGGCGACCGCCGCCGGAGGCGCCACCAGCCAGCCGAGCCGCCAGCCGGTCATGCCGAAATACTTGGAGAAACTGTTCAGCACGAACGCCTGGTCGTCGACTTCCAGCACGCTGGCGGCATCGGTGCCGTAGGTCAGCCCGTGGTAGATCTCGTCCACCACCAGATGCCCGCCACGCGCCTTCAGGGCGGAGGACAGCGAGGCCAGTTCATCGCGCTGCAACAGGGTGCCGGTAGGGTTGGCCGGCGAAGCGACCAGCGCACCGACGCTGTCGCCGTCCCAGTAGCGGTCGACCAGATCGGCGGTCAGTTGGTAGCGGGTGTCCGCGCCGACCGGCACCAGTTGCGCGGCGCCCTCCACCAGGCGCAGGAAGTGCCGGTTGCACGGATAACCGGGGTCGGCCAGCAGCCAGTGCTTGCCCGGATCGACCAGCAGGCTCGCCGCCAGCAGCAAGGCGCCGGAACCGCCGGGAGTAATCAGGATGCGTTCGGGGTCAATGCTTAACCCGTAGCGCCGCGCGTAGAAGCCGGCGATGGCCTGGCGCAGCGGCGGCAGGCCGCGCGCCGCGGTGTAGCGGGTATGTCCCGCCGCCAGCGCAGCCTGCCCGGCGGCAACGATCGGCGCGGCGGTGGAGAAATCCGGCTCGCCGATTTCCAGGTGGATCACGTCATGGCCTTCACCCTGCAATTGATTGGCGCGGGCCAGCAGGGCCATGACGTGAAACGGTTCGATAGCGCGACTACGTGCGCTGTAGGACGGGGCCATTGGCCTTCCTTTATCAGGGCAAAAACGGTGATTCTAACCAAGGCTTCACCGAAGCGGCAGCATCCGGGAGTTTGGAGTAGCGCGCCCAGTTTTGATCTGGTAAGTTCGCCCGCTTGCAGACGCGGGGCCGGGTTGACCGGCGAAGGACATCTTCCTGCGCAGTGGACCAAAAAGAGTTGAGAGGCGGCCATCCATGCCCACCAAAGCTAAAGAACAGAGCAGCCAGCTGAACCGTGGCTACGAGCCCTACCAGGAAACCAAGGGCGAGGAGTACATGAGCGACAAGATGCGCGCTCACTTCACCGGCATCCTCAACAAGTGGAAAAAGGAGCTGATGGAAGAGGTCGACCGTACCGTGCATCACATGCAGGACGAAGCCGCCAACTTCCCCGATCCGGCCGACCGCGCCAGCCAGGAAGAAGAGTTCAGCCTGGAACTGCGTGCCCGTGACCGCGAGCGCAAGCTGATCAAGAAGATCGACGAAACGCTGCAGCTGATCGAAGACAACGACTACGGCTGGTGCGACTCCTGCGGCGTGGAAATCGGCATCCGCCGGCTCGAAGCCCGTCCCACCGCTACGCTCTGCATCGACTGCAAGACGCTGGCGGAAATCAAGGAAAAGCAGATCGGTTCATGATCTCGACGGGGCGCCAAGGCGCCCCGTTTCGTTTCTGCCGTTTGCCCGTCGAGCAGGCGATTTGCGTGGAACCAGGCCGTCTGGCGCAATGCCGGGCAACGCACCGATAATCCGCCGATGAACAACTCTTCCTATATAGGCCGCTTCGCGCCGACGCCCAGTGGTCATCTGCATTTCGGTTCGCTGGTCGCCGCCCTCGCCTCCTGGCTCGACGCCCGCGCGCTCGGCGGTCGCTGGCTGCTGCGCATGGAAGACCTCGACCCGCCCCGCGAAGTCCCTGGCGCCCAGGCCGGTATCCTGCAGACACTGGAGCGCTATGGCCTACACTGGGACGGCGAGATCGTCCGCCAGAGCGAGCGTCACGCCGCCTACCTGCAGGTCGTCGAACGCCTGCAGCAGCAGGGCCTGGCCTACGCCTGCATCTGTTCGCGCAAGCAGCTCGAAGGCCAGGGCGGCGTCTATCCCGGCACCTGCCGCGACGCCCGGCACGCCAACGAGGACGCCGCGATCCGCCTGCGCGTGCCGCAGCTGGAGTACCGCTTCGTCGATCGAGTGCAGGGCGAGTTCAGCCAGCACCTGGGCCGCGACGTCGGCGATTTCGTCATCCGCCGGCGCGACGGATTATTCGCCTACCAGTTGGCGGTGGTGCTCGACGACGCCTGGCAGGGTGTCACCGATATCGTCCGCGGCGCCGATCTGCTCGACTCGACGCCACGCCAGCTCTACCTGCAGGAACTGCTGGGGCTGCCCCAGCCGCGCTACCTGCACGTGCCGCTGATCATCCAGCCGGACGGGCACAAGCTGGGCAAGTCGTACCGCTCGCCGCCGCTGGCCGCCGGTCAGGCATCGCCATTGCTGTTGCGCGCGCTGCGGGCGCTCGGCCAACCCACGCCGGACGCCGCCGAAGGCGCCGCCCCCGAGGAACTGCTCGCCTGGGCCGCACGGCATTGGGACGCCGGCCGCATTCCGCGCTGCCGCACCCTGGCCGAGGCACAGCTGCGCTAGGCGCCGCCCCACGACCTTGCGCTTATAGCTTGCGGCGCGCCGCTTCCATTACCATCGCCCGACTTCCGAATCGAGACCGAGCATGTACATCTACCGACTGGTCTTGCTCCTGGTGGTGGGGATCTACCTGTTTTCCCCGGCCATCATGGATTGGTGGATCGACCCCAACGGCGCCTGGTATCGGCCGTATCTGCTCTGGCTGATCCTCATCGTGGTCACCTTCATCCTGCAGAGCCAGCGAGACGCCGATGAGCTTTAGCCTGAGCCAGCTGACGCTGGTCAGCGCCGTCTACCTGTTCGCCCTGTTCGGCGTCGCCTGGCTCAGCGAGCACGGCGTGGTGCCGCGGCGCCTGGTTCGCCACCCGCTGGTCTACACGCTGTCGCTGGGCGTCTACGCCAGCGCCTGGGCCTTCTACGGCACGGTCGGCCTGGCGTACCAGTACGGCTACGGCTTCCTCGCCAGTTACCTCGGCGTTTCCGGCGCCTTCCTGCTGGCGCCGGTGCTGCTCTATCCGATCCTGCGCATCACCCGCGCCTATCAACTGTCGTCGCTGGCCGACCTGTTCGCCTTCCGCTTCCGCAGCGGCTGGGCCGGCGCGCTGACCACGCTGTTCATGCTGATCGGCATCCTGCCGCTGCTGGCGCTGCAGATCCAGGCGGTGGCCGACTCCATCGGCATCCTCGCCGGCGAGGCGCAGCAGGCGAAGATGGCGCTGGGCTACTGCCTGATGATCATCCTCTTCACCATTCTCTTCGGCGCCCGCCACATCGCCACCCGCGAGAAGCACGAGGGGCTGGTCTTCGCCATCGCCTTCGAGTCGATGGTCAAGCTGATCGCGCTGGGCGGCATCGGCCTGTATTCGCTGTACGGCGTGTTCGGCGGGCCGCACCAGCTGGAGGTCTGGCTGCTGCAACACCAGACGGCGCTGACCACCCTGCACACGCCGCTGCAGGAAGGCCCATGGCGCACGCTGCTGCTGGTGTTCTTCGCGTCGGCGATCGTCATGCCGCACATGTACCACATGACCTTCACCGAGAACCTCAACCCGCGCGGGCTGGTCAGCGCCAGTTGGGGCCTGCCGCTGTTCCTGCTGCTGATGAGCCTCGCGGTGCCGCCGATTCTCTGGGGCGGCCTGAAGCTGGGCGCCACCACCAACCCGGAGTATTTCTCCCTGGGCCTGGGCCTCGCCGCCGGCAAGCCGGCGCTGGCGATGCTGGCCTACGTCGGCGGCCTGTCCGCCTCCAGCGGGCTGATCATCGTCTCGACCCTGGCGCTCTCGGGGATGGTCCTCAATCACCTGGTGCTGCCGGTCTACCAGCCGCCGGCCGAGGGCAACATCTACCGCTGGCTGAAATGGACCCGCCGCGGCCTGATCGCCGCGATCATCCTCGCCGGATACGGCTTCTACCTGCTGCTGGGCGCGCAGCAGGACCTCTCCAACCTGGGCATCGTGTCCTTCGTCGCCACCCTGCAGTTCCTCCCCGGCGTGCTCTCGGTCCTCTACTGGCCGACCGCCAACCGGCGCGGTTTCATCGCCGGCCTGCTGGCCGGCATCGCCGTGTGGACGGTGGGCATGCTGCTGCCGCTGATCGGCGACATGGAGGGCTTCTACCTGCCCTTCTTCGACCTCATTTACGTGCTCGACGACACCAGCTGGCACCTGGCGGCAATCGCCTCGCTGGCCGCCAACGTGCTGGTGTTCACCCTGGTTTCGCTGTTCACCGAGGGCAGCGCCGAGGAGAAGAGCGCCGCCGAAGCCTGCGCGGTGGACAACGTGCGCCGCCCACAGCGCCGCGAGTTGCTCGCCGCCTCGCCGCAGGAGTTTGCCGCCCAGCTGGCCAAGCCGCTCGGCGGCAAGACCGCGCAGAAGGAGGTCGCCCAGGCCCTGCGCGATCTGCACCTGCCCTTCGACGAGCGCCGCCCCTATGCCTTGCGCCGCCTGCGCGACCGTATCGAGGCCAACCTGTCGGGGTTGATGGGGCCGAGCGTGGCGCAAGATCTGGTGGAAGGTTTCCTGCCCTACAAATCCGGCAGCGAGGGCTATGTCACCGAGGACATCCACTTCATCGAGAGCCGCCTGGAAGACTACCAGTCGCGCCTCACCGGCCTTGCCGCCGAACTCGACGCGCTGCGCCGCTACCACCGGCAGACCCTGCAGGAACTGCCGATGGGCGTCTGCTCGCTGGCCAAGGACCATGAAATCCTCATGTGGAACCGTGCGATGGAGGAACTCACCGAGATTCCCGCCCAGCGGGTGGTCGGCTCGCGCCTGTCGGCACTGGGCGAACCCTGGAAGAGCCTGCTGGAGAACTTCATCGCCGCCGACGACCAGCATTTGCACAAGCAGCATCTGGACCTCGCCGGGCACACGCGCTGGCTCAACCTGCACAAGGCGGCGATCGACGAGCCGCTGGCGCCGGGTAACAGCGGGCTGGTGCTGCTGGTCGAGGACCAGACCGAAACCCAGTCGCTGGAAGACAAGCTGGCACACTCCGAACGCCTGGCCAGCATCGGCCGCCTCGCCGCCGGCGTCGCCCACGAGATCGGCAACCCGATCACCGGCATCGCCTGCCTGGCGCAGAACCTGCGCGAAGAGCGCGAGGCCGACGAGGAACTCAGCGAAATCAGCAGCCAGATCGTCGAGCAGACCAAGCGGGTGTCGCGCATCGTCCAGTCGCTGATGAGCTTCGCCCACGCCGGTAGCCGCCAGGTCGAGAGCGAATCGGTCTGCCTGGCGGACATCGCCCAGGAAGCCATCGGCCTGCTGTCGCTGAACAAACGCAGCGTCGACGTGCAGTTCTACAACCTCTGCGACCCCGCGCACTGCGCCGAAGGCGATTCGCAACGCCTGGCCCAGGTGCTGATCAACCTGCTGTCCAACGCCCGCGACGCCTCGCCGGAAGGCGGCGCGATCCGGGTACGCAGCGAGGCCAGCGAGCACAGTGTCGAGCTGATCGTCGAGGACGAAGGCGGCGGAATTCCGAAGGAGATCGCCGACCGGCTGTTCGAGCCTTTCTTCACCACCAAGGACCCCGGCAAGGGGACCGGCCTGGGGCTCGCGCTGGTCTATTCGATCGTGAAAGAGCATTATGGCCAAATAACACTCGACAGCCCGGTGGACACCGAGCACCAGCGCGGCACCCGTTTCAGGGTCCGTTTGCCGAGGTATGTCGAAGCGACGTCCGCAGTGATCCCCGGGAGCTGAAATGCAGGCTGCATGCCGCTTGGCGGCTATTTCCGCGCAGCCCCGAGACCGTCGAGAGAATTCTATTGATGCCGAATATCCTGATCGTCGAAGACGAAACAATCATCCGCTCCGCCTTGCGCCGACTGCTCGAGCGCAACCAGTACGAAGTCAGCGAAGCCGGCTCCGTGCAGGAAGCCCAGGAGCGCTTCAGCATTCCGTCCTTCGACCTCATCGTCAGCGACCTGCGCCTGCCGGGCGCGCCCGGCACCGAGCTGATCAAGCTCGCCCAGGGCACCCCGGTGCTGATCATGACCAGCTACGCCAGCCTGCGCTCGGCGGTGGATTCGATGAAGATGGGCGCGGTCGACTACATCGCCAAGCCGTTCGACCACGATGAAATGCTCCAGGCCGTGGCCCGCATCCTGCGCGATCGCCAGGGCGCCAGCAGCGCGCCGGCCGAACAGCCGAATGCGACGCGCGGGGCCGACAAACCGGCGTCGGCGAACGGCGAGATCGGCATCATCGGCTCCTGCGCGGCGATGCAGGACATGTACAGCAAGATCCGCAAGGTCGCGCCGACCGACTCCAACGTATTGATCCAGGGCGAATCCGGCACCGGCAAGGAGCTGGTCGCGCGCGCCCTGCACAATCTGTCCAAGCGCGCCAAGGCGCCGCTGATCTCGGTGAACTGCGCGGCGATCCCGGAGACCCTGATCGAGTCCGAACTGTTCGGCCACGAGAAAGGCGCCTTCACCGGCGCCAGCGCCGGCCGCGCCGGCCTGGTCGAAGCGGCCGACGGTGGCACGCTGTTTCTCGACGAGATCGGCGAGCTGCCGCTGGAAGCCCAGGCCCGGCTGCTGCGCGTGTTGCAGGAAGGCGAGATCCGCCGGGTCGGGTCGGTGCAGTCGCAGAAGGTCGACGTGCGCCTGATCGCCGCCACCCACCGCGACCTGAAAACCCTGGCCAAGATCGGCCAGTTCCGCGAGGACCTCTATTACCGCCTGCACGTCATCGCGCTGAAACTGCCGCCGCTGCGCGAGCGCGGCGCCGACGTCAGCGAGATCGCCCGCGCCTTCCTTGCCCGCCAATGCGCGCGCATGGGCCGCGACCTGCGCTTCGCCGCGGACGCCGAACAGGCGATTCGTCACTATTCCTGGCCGGGCAACGTGCGCGAGCTGGAGAACGCCATCGAGCGTGCGGTGATTCTCTGCGAGAGCCCGGACATCTCGGCCGACCTGCTGGGGATCGACGTGGAGCTGAGCGACCTCGACGACGACGATTTCGTCGAAAGCGCCGCGCAGGGCAGCAGCAACAGCCACGAACCGACCGAGGACCTGTCGCTGGAGGACTACTTCCAGCACTTCGTCCTCGAACACCAAGACCACATGACCGAAACGGAACTGGCCCGCAAGCTCGGCATCAGCCGCAAGTGCCTGTGGGAACGTCGCCAGCGCCTGGGCATCCCACGCCGCAAGAGCGCCACCGCCGACGTATCCGAGATCCGGTAACGTCTCGCGACACACACATCCTGTTACCGCACACGGATGCGACGTAACAAAGCCGGGTTCATCGGTAACGGGGACCCGGCTTTTTTTCGCTCCGGTCGCCACATAGAAAAATCAAACCGTTGATTTAAAAGGAATTTTAAAAACTGGCACAGCTTCTGCTTTATCTATTGCACAACAACAATAACAAACGCTGAACCCCACAATAAAAACAAGACGTATCGACTCCAGCACAATAAAAACAACACGGCGGAGGCGCAGCTAACTGATTCTTTTGGAGAGGAATTGCTTTTGGGGCTTGCCCCACAGCCAGGACAAGAACAATAAAACTGCCTAGAGGCAGCGTCGGACTGGTTGGATCGCAAGGTCATGGCAGCATCAGCGTCCAAAGTAATCCGTTTGCTATTAGCTCCCAGAGTGGGAGTCCGTCCTCAGGCCCCTGGCCTCGGGGACGGGTCGGACAACAAAAACAACAAGCCGACATAATAATAAAAACAAAGAAAGCATTACTTAGGGGGAGCTTCGGCTCCCCCAGTAGCTTTACCCCCCGCAAGATCCGTCGTTCACCATCCCCCCTCGTAATGTTAGAATCCGCGAAAATCAAGCGGTCATTCTCAATCCTGGCCGATCATCCCGCCAAACAGTGCCATCCATGCTGAAGAAGCTGTTCCAGTCGTTCCGCTCACCCCTGCGCCGTGCCCAGCACCCGCGTAGCACCCCCGAGGTGCTGAGTAGTCGCCAGCATTCCCTGACCCACTCCCAGATCAGCCGTCACGCCGTGAGTGTCGTAGAGCGCCTGCAGAAGGCCGGCTACGAAGCCTACGTGGTCGGCGGTTGCGTGCGCGACCTGCTGCTCAACTACACGCCCAAGGATTTCGACGTCGCCACCAGCGCCACGCCCGAGCAGGTCCGCGCAGAGTTCCGCAACGCGCGGGTGATCGGCCGCCGCTTCAAGCTGGTTCATGTGCATTTCGGCCGCGAGATCATCGAGGTCGCGACCTTCCGCGCCAACCACCCGCAAGGCGATGATGAGGAGAACAGCAACCAGTCCTCGCGCAACGAGAGCGGGCGAATCCTGCGCGACAACGTCTACGGCACGCTGGAGGACGACGCGCAGCGCCGCGACTTCACCATCAACGCGCTTTACTACGATCCCAGCACCGAGCGCATCCTCGACTACGCGCGCGGCGTGAAGGACATCGACAATCACCTGATCCGCCTGATCGGCGTGCCGGAGCAACGCTACCAGGAAGACCCGGTGCGCATGCTGCGGGCGATCCGCTTCGCCGCCAAGCTCGACTTCGACATCGAGAAGCACAGCGCCGAGCCGATCCGCCGACTGGCTCCGATGCTGCGCGAAATCCCCTCGGCGCGGCTGTTCGACGAAGTGCTCAAGCTGTTCCTCTCCGGCGTGGCCGAGGAGACCTTCGAGCTGCTGCTCGAGTACGACCTCTACGCGCCGCTGTTCCCGGCCAGCGCGAAAGCGCTCGAGCAGCGCCCGGAGTACGCAGGCTCGCTGATTCGCCAGGCCCTGGCGAACACCGACGAACGCGTCCACCTGGGCAAACCGGTGACGCCGGCATTCCTCTTCGCCGCCTTGCTGTGGCCTGCCCTGCCCGCCCGCGTGCTGCAACTGCAGGATCGCGGCCTGCCGCCGATCGCGGCAATGCAGGAAGCCGCGCACACGCTGATCGTCGAACAGTGCCAGCGCACCGCGGTGCCCAAGCGCTTCACCATCCCGATTCGCGAAATCTGGGACATGCAGGAACGCCTGCCCCGCCGCCACGGCAAGCGCGCCGACCTGTTGCTGGAAAACCCCCGCTTCCGCGCGGGCTACGACTTCCTCCTGCTGCGCGAAAGCGCTGGCGAGAAAACCGACGGCCTGGGCGACTGGTGGACCGACTACCAGGACGCCAGCGACAGCGAACGGCGCGCCATGATCCGCGACCTCAGCGGCAAGGACGATGCCGGCGGTGCGCCGCGCAAGCGTCGCCGTGGCGGCAATCGGCGCCGCCGTGGCCCGCAGGATGGCGCGCCGAGCTCGGCCGACTGATCCGTGGAACGGGTCTACCTCGGCCTGGGCAGCAACCTCGCCGAGCCACTCGCCCAGCTCGGCGCGGCGCTGCAAGCCATCGGCGAGTTGCCGCAATCGCGGCTCGTCGCCGTCTCTTCCTTCTACTCCAGCGACCCGCTTGGCCCGCCGGACCAGCCGCGCTACCTCAACGCCGTAGCGGCGCTCGATACCACGCTGGCGCCCCTCGCATTGCTCGACGCGCTGCAGGCCATCGAGCAGGAGCAGGGGCGCCAGCGCAAGGCCGAACGCTGGGGCCCGCGCACCCTCGACCTGGACATCCTGGCGTTCGGCGACCGGCTGATCGACGAGCCGCGGCTGCGCGTGCCGCACTACCATATGCATGCGCGGGCGTTCGTCCTCTATCCGCTGGCGGAAATCGCCCCGGGGCTGCGCCTGGCCGATGGCCGGACGCTCGACCAGCTGCTCGCCGCCTGCCCGTTCAGCGGCCTCGAGCGACTGCCGGTAACGCCGTAACACGGCGGTAACACCGCCTAATTGACTTCACGCCCCCCCATCGGGACTATAGGCGTCCCGTTGCCCAGAGCCGGTGCCAAAAACCGGTGCGATCAGGACGGGTGAAGTGTCGTGCGAGCAATCCCCGCGGGCCTCCAGGCCGCCAAAACCGCCTCGTGCAGTACCATTCACACCGCCTGCGAAGAGGACCTTTTCCATGCCTGAAACAACCCTGACGTCCCTGCAACAACTCAAGCTGCAGGGCGAGAAGATCGCCATGTTGACCTGTTACGACGCCACCTTCGCCGACGCCTGCTGCGCCGCTGGCGTCGAGATGCTACTGATTGGCGACTCCCTGGGCATGGTCCTGCAGGGCCACGACAGCACGCTGCCGGTCAGCGTCGAGGACATGGTCTATCACACGGCCTGCGTGAAGCGCGGCAACAAGGGCGCGATGATCGTCGCCGACCTGCCGTTCATGGCCAACGCCACGCTCGAGCAGACGCTGAACAATTCCGCGGCGCTGATGAAGGCCGGCGCGCACATGGTCAAGGTGGAGGGCGCCGCCTGGCTGGCCGAGTCGATCCGGCTGCTGGCCGAGCGCGGGATTCCGGTCTGCGCGCACCTGGGCCTGACGCCGCAGGCCGTGAACGTCCTCGGCGGCTACAAGGTGCAGGGACGCGGCGACGCCCAGGCGCGTCAGCTGCGCGCCGACGCCGTGGCGCTGGAACAGGCCGGCGTGGCGATGCTGCTGCTCGAATGCGTGCCCAGCGAGCTGGCCGCGGAGATCACCCAGGCGGTGAAGATTCCGGTGATCGGCATCGGTGCCGGCAGCGATACCGACGGCCAGGTGCTGGTGTTGCACGACATGCTCGGGCTGTCCCTCTCCGGCCGCATGCCGAAGTTCGTGAAGAACTTCATGCAAGGCCAGAGCAGCATCCAGGGCGCCCTCGCCGCCTACGTGCGGGAGGTGAAGGCCGTCAGTTTCCCCGCCGCCGAACACGGGTTCTCCGCATGATCACCGTGCATACCGTCGCGGAACTGCGCGCCGCCGTGCTGCACGCGCGCCGCGCAGGCAAACGCATCGGCCTGGTGCCGACCATGGGCAACCTGCACGCCGGCCACGCGGCGCTGGTCGAACGGATCGCCGGGCATGCCGACTTCGTGGTCGCCAGCATCTTCGTCAATCCGCTGCAGTTCGGCCCGCGCGAAGACCTGGCGACCTACCCGCGCACGCTCCCGGCCGATCAGGAAAAGCTCCTCGCCGCAGGCTGCGATCTGCTGTTCGCGCCCAGCGTCGAGCAGATGTACCCCAATGGCGCCGACGGCCAGACCCGGGTCAGCGTGCCCGAGGTGTCCGAAGGCCTGTGCGGCGCCAGCCGGCCGGGTCACTTCGAAGGCGTGGCAACGGTGGTCAACAAGCTGTTCAACATGGTCCAGCCGGATGTCGCGGTGTTCGGCCAGAAGGATTTCCAGCAACTGGCGGTGATCCGCAAGATGGTTGCCGACCTCAATCTGCCGATCGAGATCATCGGTGCGCCGACCGTGCGCGCCGGCGACGGGCTGGCGCTATCCTCGCGCAACGGCTACCTCGACGAACGGCAGCGCGCCACGGCGCCGGCCCTGTATCGCAGCATGACGCGCCTGGCCGACGGCCTGCGCGCCGGCAACACCGACCGCGCGGCGCTGCTCGAGCAGGCACGCGCCGAGCAGGAAGCGTCCGGCCTGCGCGTCGACTACCTGGAAATCCGCGAAGCCGACCACCTGCGAGCCGCGCGCCCGGAAGACCGCAAACTGGTGATTCTGGCCGCCGCGTACCTCGGTAGCACGCGCCTGATCGATAACCTGACCGTCGAGCTGCCGCCGACCGGCTGAGCGTCGCGGGGATGCCGCCAGGCCTTCGGGCGGAGCGGCGCGCTAGATTCGAAAAGCCCCGGAACACTGCGGGCTTTTCCTGTTCCAAGCAGTTCAGCGGTATAGGACATGCGCCCGGTCGACGCGACCGCGGTGCCTGAACAAGGCTCAAGCTAAGGAAGCCGGACATTCATGGCGTACTACCAGAATCCCCTCGACGTAACTTCCCTCCCCTCCTGGAAAGCCCTCACCGATCACCGGCTGAACCTGCAGAACTTCAGCATGCGCGAGGCCTTCGCCTCGGACCCGCAGCGCTTCAGCGACTTCTCCCTGAGCGCCTGCGGCCTGTTCCTCGACTACTCGAAGAACCTGATCACCCACGAGACCCGCGACCTGCTGGTCAGCCTGGCGCGCGAGGCCGGCGTCGAGCAGGCGCTGCACGCGATGTTCGAGGGCCAGCCGATCAATGCCTCGGAAAAGCGCCCGGTGCTGCACACCGCCCTGCGCCGCCCGGTGGGCGAATGCATCATGGTCGACGGGCGTAACATCATCCCCGACGTTCACCAGGTGCTGAACCAGATGACCGACGTGGTCGGCCGCATCCACACCAACCAGTGGCGCGGCTACAACGACAAGACCATCACCGACGTGGTCAACATCGGCATCGGCGGTTCCTTCCTCGGCCCTCAGCTGGTTTCCGAGGCGCTGCTGCCGTTCACCCAGAACGGCGTGCGCTGCCACTACCTGGCCAACATCGACGGTAGCGAATTCCGCGAGGTGATGGCCAAGCTGAACGTCGAGACCACGCTGTTCATCATTTCCAGCAAGACCTTCAGTACCCTGGAAACCCTGAAGAACGCCCAGGCAGCCCGGGCCTGGTACCTGGCCCGTGGCGGCACCCAGGAGAAGCTCTACCGGCACTTCATCGCGGTCACCAGCAACAAACCGGCCGCCGTGGCGTTCGGCATCCTCGAGAAGAACGTGTTCCCGATGTGGGACTGGGTCGGCGGGCGCTACTCGCTGTGGTCGGCCATCGGTCTGCCGATCGCGCTGGCGGTGGGCATGTCCAACTTCAAGGAGCTGCTCTCCGGCGCCTACACCATGGATACGCACTTCCGCACCGCACCGTTCGAGAAGAACATGCCGGTGCTGCTTGCCATGCTGGGCGTCTGGTACAGCAATTTCTGGGATGCCCAGAGCCACGCCTTCCTGCCGTACGACCACTACCTGCGCAACTTCGTCAAACACCTGCAGCAGCTGGACATGGAGTCCAACGGCAAGAGCGTGCGCCAGGACGGCTCGCCGGTGTCCTGCGATACCGGGCCGATCATCTGGGGCGGCGTCGGCTGCAACGGTCAGCACGCCTATCACCAGTTGCTGCACCAGGGCACGCCGCTGATCCCGTCGGACTTCATCGTGCCGGTCGTCAGCTTCAACCCGGTCGCCGATCACCACCAGTGGTTGTATGCCAACTGCCTGTCGCAGAGTCAGGCGCTGATGCGCGGCAAGACCCGCGCCGAGGCCGAGACCGAGTTGCGCGAGAAGGGCCTGGACGACGCCGAGGTGCAGCGCCTGGCGCCGCACAAGGTGATTCCCGGCAACCGCCCGAGCAACACCCTCGTGCTGGAACGCATCAGCCCGCGTCGCCTCGGCGCGCTGATCGCGCTGTACGAGCACAAGGTGTTCGTCCAGGGCGTGATCTGGGGGATCAACTCCTTCGACCAGTGGGGCGTCGAGCTGGGCAAGGAACTCGGCAAGTCGGTCTACCAGAAGCTCACCGCCTACGAGGCGGACGCCGCCGAGGACGCTTCCACCCAGGGTCTGATCGACTACTTCCGCGGCCGTCACCGCGGCTGATCGCCCTTCGCGCCGCGCGGCGAACCCTCGTCGCGCGGCCGCTCCCGCCGAAACATTCCTACAACTAAAGACACCGTCGCCCGGCCATCGGTACTTGAATGCGCCGGCGGCGCGGGTGCACCCTACGAACACAGCGGATACAAAAACAAAGGAACCCGCCCATGTTCGAGATCAGCACCCACCCCGTCAGCGACGCGGTGCGGCGGTACGCGCACCTGGACCGCGACGACTACCAGCGCCTTTACCGGCAATCCGTCGAACAGCCCGAGACGTTCTGGGCCGAGCAGGCAACCACCTTCCTCGACTGGATCAAGCCCTGGGACAGCCTCCACGAAAGCGACATGCGGCGCGGCCACGCCTCCTGGTTCAAGGGCGGCCAGCTCAACGTCAGCTACAACTGCATCGACCGCCACCTGGAAAAGCGCGGCGAGCAGATCGCCATCGTCTGGGAAGGCGACAACCCCGCCGAGTCGGCGCAGATCACCTACCGCAAGCTTCATCACCACGTCTGCCGCCTGGCCAACGTGCTGAAGAGCCGCGGCGTGAAGAAGGGCGACCGGGTGTGCATCTACATGCCGATGATTCCCGAAGCCGCCTACGCCATGCTCGCCTGCACGCGCATCGGCGCGATCCATTCCGTGGTGTTCGGCGGTTTCTCCCCGGACGCCCTGCGCGACCGCATTCTCGATGCCGACTGCCGCACCGTGATCACCGCCGACGAAGGCGTGCGCGGCGGCAAGTACGTGCCGCTGAAGAACAACGTCGACCAGGCCCTGCAGCGCTGCCCGGAGGTTTCCACCGTGCTGGTGGTGGAACGCACCCAGGGCGAGATCGAATGGGTCGAAGGCCGCGACCTCTGGTATCACCAGGCGGTGCGCCAGGCCTCCGCCGAATGCCCGCCGGAGCCGATGGATGCCGAGGACCCGCTGTTCGTCCTCTACACCTCCGGCAGCACCGGCAAGCCGAAAGGCGTGCTGCACAGCACCGCCGGCTACCTGCTCGGCGCGGCGATGACCCACCGCTACGCGCTGGACTACCACGACGGCGAAATCCACTGGTGCACCGCCGACCTCGGCTGGATCACCGGCCACGACTACGTGGTCTACGGCCCGCTGGCGAACGGCGCCACCACCCTGATGTTCGAGGGCGTACCGAGCTACCCGGACGCCTCGCGCTTCTGGCAGGTGGTCGACAAGCATCAGGTGAACATCTTCTATACCGCGCCGACGGCGATACGCGCGCTGATGCGCGAGGGCGACGAACCGGTCCTGCGCACCTCGCGCGCCAGCCTGCGCCTGCTCGCCAGCGCCGGCGAACCGATCAACCCGGAAGCTTGGGAGTGGTTCTACGAGGTGGTGGGCGACAGCCGCTGCCCGATCGCCGACACCTGGTGGCAGACCGAGACCGGGGCGATCATGATCGCCCCGCTGCCCGGCGCCATGGCGCTCAAGCCCGGCTCGGCGACGCAGCCGTTCTTCGGCGTGCAGCCGGTGATCCTCGACGAACAGGGCCAGGAAATCGAAGGCCCCGGCGCCGGCATGCTGGCGATCAAGGCCAGCTGGCCGAGCCAGATCCGCAGCATCTACGGCGATCACCAGCGGCTCATCGACACCTACTTCTCGCAGTATCCCGGCTACTACTTCACCGGCGACGGCGCGCGCCGCGACGAGGACGGCGACTACTGGATCACCGGCCGCGTCGACGACGTGATCAACGTCTCCGGCCACCGCATCGGCACGGCCGAGGTGGAAAGCGCACTGGTAAGCCATGACGATGTCGCCGAGGCCGCAGTGGTCGGCTGCCCCCACGCGGTGAAGGGCCAGGGCCTGTACGCCTTCGTCACCCTGATGAACGGCGCCCAGCCGAGCGACGGGCTCAGGCAGGACCTGCTCAAGCGGGTGGCCGGCGAGATCGGCAGCTTCGCCAAGCCGGACGCGCTGCAATGGGCGCCGAGCCTGCCGAAGACCCGGTCCGGCAAGATCATGCGGCGCATCCTGCGCAAGATCGCCTGCAACGAACTGGACGAACTCGGCGACACCTCGACCCTGGCCGACCCGGGCGTGGTCGACGACCTGATCGAGAACCGCCTGAACCGTTGAGCCGGACGCGTCGCCGGCGTTCGCGCCGGCGACCTGTAACGCGCGCTGCATCCGTTATCATCGGCCGATGGAAATCCTTCGCCGCCGCATCGAAACCCAGGTCCTCAGCCTCACCGGCCTCGCGCTCGGCGGGGTCGACTTCGAGCATCCGCCGGGCGACCCCGGCCTGTTCAGTCCGGACTCGGCGTGCTGGAAGGTCCACGGCGACTTCACCTCGATGCTGATCGGCGGCATCTCCGCCCTGATGTTGCAGGCGCTGCACCCGCTGGCGCTGGCGGGCGTCTGGGACCATTCGAACTTCCGCGAGGACATGCTCGGCCGGCTGCGCCGCACTGGGCAGTTCATCTCGGCCACCACCTACGGCAGCCGCGCCGACGCCGAACGCCTGATCGAGCGGGTCCGGCACATCCACGAGGGCGTGGTCGGGCAGGCCGCCGACGGACGCCCCTACGCGGCGTCCGATCCGGCGTTGCTGACCTGGGTCCACGTGGCCGAGGTCAGCAGCTTCCTCAAGGCCCACCTGCGTTACCTCGACCCGCACCTTCCGGGCGCCGAGCAGGACCGCTACTACGCCGAAATCGCCCGGGTCGCCGAACGCCTCGGCGCCCATGACGTGCCGCGCTCGCGGGTGGAGATCGCCGACTACCTGCAGGCGCAGCGCGCGCAACTGGTCTGCGACGCGCGCTCGCGCGAGGTGCTGCGCATTCTCCTCGATGCGCCAGCGCCCAGCCTGCTGGCCAGGCCGTTCGGCGGGCTGATGATGCAGGCCGGCATCGACCTGCTGCCGGACTGGGCGCACGCCATGCTCGGGTTCGACTTCAGCCCGGGCAGACGCCGGCTGATCCGCGTCGGCGTGCGCAACACCGCGCCGCTGCTACGCTGGGCCGTGCGCAATGGCTCGCTGGCGCGCGCCCGGCGACGCATGGGGCTGGCGCCGCTGCGCTGACCTGGCCCGGTACGTGACCGCCCGGTTCGCGTTTTGAGCGCCGCCACCGGTCTGTGCCAACATAGCGAATCGTCGCGCCCGCCGCGCCCACGCTCGAGGAATCGTCATGCAAGAAGTCGTAATCGTCGCCGCCACCCGCACCGCCGTCGGCAGCTTCCAGGGCTCGCTGGCGAACCTGCCCGCCGTCGAACTCGGCGCCGCGGTGATCCGTCGTCTGCTGGAACAGACCGGCCTCGACCCGGCCGAGGTGGACGAAGTGATCCTCGGCCAGGTGCTCACCGCTGGCGCCGGGCAGAACCCCGCCCGGCAGGCCGCGATCAAGGGCGGCCTGCCTTACTCGGTGCCGGCGCTGACCCTGAACAAGGTCTGCGGCTCCGGCCTCAAGGCGCTGCATCTCGGTGCCCAGGCGATCCGCTGCGGCGACGCCGAGGTGGTGATCGCCGGCGGCCAGGAGAACATGAGCCTGGCGCCCTACGTCATGCCCGGCGCGCGCACCGGCCTGCGCATGGGCCACGCCAAGCTGGTCGACACGATGATCGAGGACGGCCTGTGGGACGCCTTCAACGACTACCACATGGGCATCACCGCCGAGAACCTGGTGGAGAAGTACGCGCTGACCCGCGAGGAGCAGGACGCCTTCGCCGCGGCCTCGCAGCGCAAGGCCGTCGCCGCCATCGAGAGCGGACGCTTCAAGGACGAGATCACCCCGATCAGCATTCCGCAGCGCAAGGGTGAGCCGCTGGTCTTCGACACCGACGAACAGCCACGCGCCGGCACCAGCGAGGAAACCCTGGCCAAGCTCAAGCCGGCGTTCGCCAAGACCGGCTGCGTCACCGCCGGCAATGCCTCGGCGCTGAACGACGGCGCCGCCGCCGTGCTGCTGATGAGCGCTGACAAGGCCCGCGCGCTCGGCCTGCCGGTGCTGGCGCGCATCGCCGCCTACGCCAGCGCCGGCGTCGACCCGGCGATCATGGGCATCGGCCCGGTCCCGGCCACCCGGCGCTGCCTGGAAAAGGCCGGCTGGACGCTGGAACAGCTCGACCTCATCGAAGCCAACGAGGCGTTCGCCGCGCAATCGCTGTCGGTGGGCAAGGAGCTGGGCTGGGACGCCGCCAAGGTCAACGTCAACGGCGGCGCCATCGCCATCGGCCACCCGATCGGCGCATCGGGCTGCCGCGTGCTGGTCACCCTGCTCCACGAGATGCTCAAGCGCGACGCGAAGAAGGGCCTGGCGACCCTGTGCATCGGCGGCGGCCAGGGCGTGGCATTGGCGCTCGAGCGCTAGGCCGCCGGCCCGCACGGGGCCTCGACCGGCTTTTTTCGCTACACTGCGCGGCCCTCTCTTTCGAGTCGCCGCGCATGCCCTCTCTCGATCAGGCGCTGCGCGCCGCCCTCCTCCAGCGCGAGCCGCTGCTCGCCGAACTGCACGCCAAAGCCACCGATTGCTACCGGTTGTTCCACGGCAGCCAGGAAGGCGCGCCCGGCCTCACCCTCGACCGCTACGGCCCGCAACTGCTGGTACAGAGTTTCCACCTGCCGCTGGATCAGGCCCTGCTGCCGGACCTGCTCGGCCAGGTCGAGGCGGCCCTCGGCGTGCCCTTGCTGCTGGTCTACAACGACCGCTCCGGTGGCAACTCGCGCATCGACCGCAGCGCCGCTGCGCACCAGCCCGACGCCGCAGCGCTAGCCGACCTCGTCGGGCGCGAATGGGGGCTGAACTACCGCGTGCGCGGTCGCCATCCCGGCCAGGACCCGCTGCTGTTCCTCGACCTGCGCAACGCGCGCGGCTGGGTCAAGGCGCACAGCGCCAGCAAGTCGGTGCTCAACCTGTTCGCCTATACCTGCGGCGTCGGGCTCTGCGCGGCGGCCGGCGGCGCGAACGAGGTGTGCAACCTGGATTTCGCCGAAGGCAACCTGGCGGTCGGCCGGGAAAACCTGGCGCTCAATCCGGGGCTGGCGATGAGCTTCGTGCAGTCCGACTACTTCTCGGCGATCCGCCAGCTCGCCGGGCTGCCCGTCAGCAGCCGCCGTGGGCACAGGCTGCCGTCGTACCAACGCCTGGCGCAGCGCACCTTCGACCTGGTGTTCCTCGACCCGCCAGCCTGGGCGAAGAGCGCGTTCGGCACCGTCGATCTGCTGCGCGACTACCAGAGCCTGCTCAAGCCCGCGCTGCTGGCCACCGCGGAAGATGGCGTGCTGGTCTGCTGCAACAACCTGGCGAAGGTCGCCCTCGCCGACTGGCGCGAGCAGGTGCTGCGCTGCGCCAGCAAGCTCGGTCGCCCCGTGCGTGACTGCCAGCAGATCGAACCGGCGGCGGACTTTCCCTCGCGCGATGGCCAGCCGCCGCTGAAGACACTGGTGCTGCGCTTCTAGCGAAACCGCAGCGGAGCTTCGGAACCGCGACGACATGCCATACTCCAACGAACCTTTCGTCGGGACAGAAGACTACCCATGCCCAAAGGATTGAAACGCGCCGGCATCGCCTCCCTGGTCGCCCTCGTGCTGTATGCCCTGATCGGTTTCCTGATCCTGCCCGCCGTCGCGGTGCGCGTGGTCAACGCGAAGCTCGCCGAGTACGCCACGGTTCCGGCGCATCTGGAAAAGGTCCGCTTCAACCCCTTCACGCTGGAGCTGGAGCTGACCGGGCTGCGCTTCGGCGAGGTCGGCGGGGAGTCGCTGGCCTTCGCCCGGCTCTACGCCAACCTGCAGCTGAACAGTCTCTGGAGCGGTGCGCTGCACCTGGCCGACGTGGAACTCGAGCAGCCGCTGGTGGACCTGCGCTTCGCCAAGGACGGCGCGTTGAACCTCGCCCAACTGTTCAAGTTGCCGCCCGCCGAAACGGCGGCCGAAGCACCGGCCGACGCCGATGAAGGCCCGTTTCCGGTGCGTATCGACCGCCTGGCGATCGCCGGCGGCAAGCTGCACTTCGAGGACCTGCGCCCGAGTGAGCCGATCGAATTCTTCTACGACTCGCTGGATCTCGACCTGGCGAACCTCAGCACACTGCCCGATGGCAACGCCGAGGCCACGCTGTCCGCCAGCAATCCGGCCGGTGGCCGCATCGACTGGCAGGGCCAGGTGAGCCTGGCGCCGATCCGCTCCAGCGGCCACCTGCAGGTCACCGACGTCGCCTTGAAGACGTTCTGGCCCTACGTGCGCGACGCCGCACCACTGGACCTCGAGGAAGGCAGCGCCAGCCTGGACAGCCGTTACGAGCTGGACCTCAGCCAGGGCACCGAGCTGCGCCTGAGCGACGCCAGCCTCAAGCTGGCGCCGTTCTCGATCAAGGCACCGGATGGCCGTCCGCTGCTCAAGCTCGCCAGCCTGGACGTCGCCAAGGTGGCACTGGACCTGGCCCGGCGCCATGTGGAAATCGGCGAGGTGCGCAGCCAGGGCCTGGAAGCCTGGGCCGCCCGCGAGGCCGACGGCCAGATCGACTGGCAGAAGCTGTTCGCCCAGGACGCCGCCGAGCCCGCCCCGGCCACCGCAGCAGCGCCGACAGCGCCCGCAGCGGAAACGGCGGAAGCGCAAACGCCCTGGCAGGTGCTGCTGCAGGATGCGCAGCTGCGGGGCGCGAAACTGCATCTCGCCGACCGCCAGCCGAAGCCCGCGGTCGCGCTGGAAGTCGGCCCGCTGGACCTGGACGTCAGCGCCTTCGACAGCCTCGGAACCTCGCCCTTCCAGCTCAAGCTGAACACCTCCATAGCCGGCCAGGGACGTCTGGAGGTGCAAGGCCAGGCCCAATTGCAGCCGACCAGCGCGCAACTCAAGGTCGTCAGCAAGGACATCGACCTGCGCCTGGCCCAGGCCTACCTCAGCCCGTTCATTCGCCTGGAGTTGCGCAGCGGCCTGCTGAGCAGCGATCTCGATGTCGCGCTGACCGGCACCGAGCCTCTGGCATTGAGCGTCACCGGCAGCGCCGACGTGGCCCAGTTGCATACGCTCGACACGCTCAAGGAGCGCGACTTCGTCAAATGGCGCGCGCTGGCGATCAAGGGCCTGGATTACCGCCACGGCAAGAGCCTGAGCATCGACACGGTCAATCTCGACCAGCCCTACGCACGCGTGGTGATCAACGAGGACCTCACCACCAACGTCAAGGAGCTGCTGGTTCCGCAGCCGCCCTCGAACGAGCCGGACAGCCCGCCGCTGGCGATACGCATCGGTGCGATCGGCCTTAAGGACGGTTCGGCGAACTTCGCCGACTTCAGCCTGCGCCCCAACTTCGCCACCGCCATCGGCCAGCTCAACGGAAAGATCGGCACCCTCGACAACCGCAGCAAGAAGGCCGCTGCGGTGGAAATCGCTGGCAAGGTGGACCGCTACGCGCCGGTCAGCATCCGTGGCCGCCTGGAAGCCTTCGATCCGCTAAACAGCCTGGACATCGCCACCAGCTTCCACAACGTCGAGCTGACCACGCTGACGCCCTACTCCGGCAAGTTCGCCGGCTACCGTATCCGCAAGGGTCGCCTCGACCTCGACCTGCACTACAAGGTCGAGCAGGGCCGGCTGAACGCCGAGAACAAGCTGGTGCTGCATCAGCTGGAGCTCGGCGAACGGGTCGACAGCAAGGACGCGGTGGACCTGCCGGTGCGCCTGGCGGTTGCCTTGCTCAAGGACACCAAGGGCGTGATCTCCATCGAGCTGCCGGTGCAGGGCAATCTCAACGATCCGCAGTTCAGCGTTATGCCGATCGTCTGGCAGACCCTGCGCAACTTGGTACTGCGCGCGGTGCAGGCGCCCTTCAAGCTGATCGCCGGGCTGGTGCCCGGTGGTGGTGACAACCTGGATCAGGTTTCCTTCGCGCCCGGCAGCGCCGAACTGGACGACAGCGCGATGCGCTCGCTGGACACCCTCGCCGATGCGCTGAAGAAGCGCCCCGAGCTGCGCCTGGAAGTCGAAGGCGTCAGCGCCCGTGCCAGCGATGGCCTGCCCCTGGCCGAGCAGCGCCTGGAGCGCGAGTACCGCACCGTCAGCTACCGGATGCTGCAACGGCGCGGCGACAAGGTGCCGGCCAGCGCCGACGAGCTGGTGGTGGAGGACGATGACAAGCCCGCGCTGCTCGAAGGCATCTACCGTGATCGGCTCAGGCAACAACCGCCGGCGGAGTGGAAGGAGCTCGACCGCGAACAGCGCGTGGCGAAGATGCGCGAGGCGGTGATCGGCTCCTGGGTACAGCGCCCGACCAGCCTGCTCTCGCGCAAGCTGGCCCAGGACCGCGCCGCGAACATCAAGGATTACTTGGTGCAGCGCGGCGGCCTGGAGGATCAGC
>NZ_DJTK01000052.1:0-37960 GCF_002438225.1 Pseudomonas sp. UBA6310
ACGAAACCCGGGGCGATTCACCACCTCCGCCGCGCCCATCTCCGCAGGATGCCTATAGGCGTGGAATCGAATAAAACAACGAACCCACTCGCAATAGACTCGCTCAGTGCGAATCGAGTAATGTTTCAAGCGAATCTGTTCGCGAACTTGATCGAGCAACCGGGGCTTTCCGTCCATGGCGCATAACTCCTATATACGGTCATCCAGACCGCTGCACTCCCCAGCCTAGACAGGGACCGCAAAGAGGACAAGGAATGTTATCCACCACAGGCCGCCAAAGCGTTATCACACCATTTGGTGTCTATTTATAGTTAGGGAACACCACATGGACGTTAAGGCCGCGCATCAATTCTCATCTCGTCATCGCCGTCAAATTGAAGACAGTACGACCTGCGGCTGCTTCTACTGCTTAGAAAACTTTGCTGCAGCTGCTATTTCAGAGTGGGTGGACGAAGGACAAACAGCGCTATGTCCAAAGTGCGGTATCGATTCTGTAATCGGGTCAGCCTCCGGCATTCCAATTACACCGGAATTCTTGAATAAAATGCACCAGTATTGGTTCTAGTCACATCCCTAACAACTGATTCAAATCGTTCGCTTCGCTCACTGGGACGGGCTAAAGCCCGCCCCTTAATCAAACGTTAGGCGGCAATATATTTTGGGGCACGGTGCAAACATGGAAGTTGGGTTAGCTGCAGCACATTCCGTATTCAAACCGCTGCGACTGCACGGGCGGGAAAAACGCCGTGATCGTCGTGCAGGCTATCGCCCGGTTGCTACCCTGGCTGGCGCTCAAGCGCTGTGCGTAAGTGTTCGCCTGCCACTCAATACGCGCTTGAATCTCCGCAGCGGCTCGGTCATCGTGCCGCAACTACCAACGAGCAGGCCCAGACATCTCTGCCTAACAACTGGTTCAAGTCCGCTCGCTTCGCTCGCTCGGGACTGCGTTCCGCAGCCCCTTAACCAAACGTTGGGCCTAGCAATGAACGCATGGTTGCTTACTTGGGAAGGAACGGCCGGTGCAGCTACACGCCCCGAGGAAAAAATCATCGCCATCCTGTCGCCGCGCTTGTCAACGCCTGTTGGTTTAGTGCAAACCATTTATCACCGCAGCGTCGACACTGCCTATGGCATGTGCCTTACGGCAAATAAGAGTAAGGCGCTCGCACAACGTTATGAAAACATCCAAAGTACCAGCTCTCGGTATTTCTATGGAGCGAACCCGTGCATTTTTGCGCGAAAGGTCACTGACCTTTCAGTGCATAAAGATGACTTACATGGCTGTGAAACTATTAGGTGGGTGGAGCCAGCCGTCTTCGTCAATGCAGATATCGGAAGCGGGATCAAAGAGCAATGGCCGGCAAAGCAATGCAAACACACTCGTCCGCTCATTCCATTGGCCGGCCATCAGAATTGATGCGGCTAGACCCAACCCATCAATCGAGCGGACCTCGCGCATAAAGCCGCGCGAGGCCGTTCATTTCAGACGTTAGGTGCCATCCAATGGAACCGTCAGTGCTGTCCATTCGCTCAACATCGTCACACCGAGAAGTCATCTTGTCTCAGCACCGAGATGAATATTTCCGCGTTGAACTCAAAGGTTTTGAAGTCTCGGCCGCTACTAGCGTTTGGGCCTATACAGACGCAAATGGCTTAAACCGATTCTTTCAAGAACTCGCTAGTTTCAGCAAGCCGTGGCAAGGACAGCGATCATGGGCGTCAATCGAGCAGGATTTTTCCCTGTCCGCCACATGCACTTCCTTGGGCAGCGTTACGTTTCGGCTCGAGTTGCATGGGTTACAAGGTGCCCCTGAAGAGTGGCGTGTTGAGGCTGGATTGGTTACCGATTTCGGGCAGCTAGAGCAAATTGCAAAAAATGCGGGGGCTTTTTTCAATGCGTCAGGCACCTAACAATCCGGTCAAGCGGATCTGCCGAACACCCGCCTTGGCTTTCTCTGTCGCTTCTGCGCGGCAGCCCGCTTACCTAGCCCGTTAGGCGGCAGTATATTTTGGGGCTCGGTGCAAACATGGAAGTTGGGTTAGTTGCAGCACATTCCGTATTCAAACCGCGGCTACTTCACGGGCGGGAAAAATGTCGTGATCGTCGTGCAGGCTATCGCCCGGCTGCCGCCCTGGCTGGCGCTCAAGCGCCGTGCGCAAGTGTTCGCCTGCTCGCTCAATAGGCGCTTGAACCTGCGCAGCGGCTCGGTCATCGTGCCGCAACTACCAACGCGTCGGCCCAAGCATCTCTGCCTAACAACTGGTTCAAGGCCGCTCGCTTCGCTCGCTGGGACTGCGTTCCGCAGCCCCTTAACCAAACGTTATGAGCCAAATTCAAAATGAACTCCATCGAGCTAATTAGAAGGTTGTCGGCAGAGCGCGCAGTAGATTTTTTCGCTGCTTTACCTTGGATTAATCCAATCCCCTTAAATGCGGTCGGGGTGGTCAAAAAAATAGAATTGGCGCGTAGCCGGCTTCTGCACGCACAAGACAGACAGGGAACAACCGAAGAAACTCTTGCAGAGCGCGCTACCCTATCAAGGCTGAAGGATGAAATTCAGAAAATACTGAGCAATAGCTGATAATTTACGTTGCCTGCTCTCTCATAACAATTGGTTCAAGTCGTTCGCTTCGCTCACTCGGGACCGGCTAAAGCCGACCCCTTAACCAAACGTTAGAAGCACATGAAATATTTCGCCAGCCTTAGAGAAAAAACAGACTTAGTTCACCACCAATTTTCCGAGCTAATTGGCAAAGCAATTGTAGGCTATGAGTTAGCGCAAATCTGGTGTGAGGAAACCGCCGCTTGGAGCGAGTGGAATGACCTTCCAGTATTTTTAGCAGTTGGTTCAGGTGAGCTCTCTATCTCATGGCAAAAATTTGATGAGCTCGCTATAGAGGCCGATCGGATTCTGCCTTTTTCACTTTGCGGGAGCAATGTGCGCTGGATAGATAGCGGAAATATCCATCTTGACGCTGCTATTGGACGTACCGTTGAGTCAGTTTCTTTAGCACAAGGAGAGATGACAGTAGGCGGCAGCGAAATAGAAATTTGGACGCGCTTACTAATTCATTTCACAGGCGGTGGTAGCTTGGAAATTTTCAATGCACTTGACGAAAACGGCTTTGAATTTCACACCAAGACTGTAGAGGCAGGCGTGTCGTGCCTCTAACTAGTGGTTCAAATCGCTCACTTCGTTCGCTGGGACGGGCTAAAGCCCGCCCCTTAACCAAACGTTATACGATTCAGGAAAATATGAAGCGCAATACTACTCGAGTAGAGTTTGAAAAAATTGCTTCAAAACTGATGGCGCTGAGTAAAGAGCTAGAAAGTCTTGAAGCTGAGGTTTCATTAGAAATGGACAAGAAAGCTTTGGCGGAAATTATCACTAATTTACACTGGGCGGCTGAAAACTCTACTGTCATTGGCTTGCATCAGATTGGTGAGGCGCTGGAAGACAATATGGGAACGGGAGTCCCCAATTGATATCGTATAACAATTGGTTCAAACCGTTCGCTTCGCTCACTGGGACGGGCTAAAGCCCGCCCTTTAACCAAACGTTAGCGGTAAATGGAGAGCCGGATGCTCGACAACCCTTTAGACTTTGAACTGGCTCTTTCCGAAGGTTGGTATCGACTTTCACGTCAAGAAAAGGAATGTAAGTTTTCTGCCCCGATAACTACTCGAGGCATAGCAAAACTCTATACGGTATCTTGTGACAACTCATTGCTTTATGTTGGTATTGCTAAGCAGCCAATGGCATCACGTCTGAGTTATGGTTTTAAGGCAAATGGTACTAATGGGTACCATGGTTACAAATGGAAATTCTTAGAAGCAAATCTAAAATTATCCATATGGACTGCTAAGTTAAATGGAGTTTATGCACCATTGCATCAAATGGAAATAATCGAGGCAGAGGTAGCATTTGTATGCCGTCAGGAGTCTGGGCAATGGCCAACACACCAGCATGAAATACACTTTTCCCCATCGGAACAGTGGCATCGCGAAGCAGCGGTACGTATTTATAATCACGCCACCGAGAAATTCCGCTAACAAATGGTTCAAATCGTTCGCTCCGCTCACTGGGACGGGCTAAAGCCCGCCCCTTAACCAAACGTAGGCTCTGTATGGAAACTTTGAGTATCGCTCTGTCATTATGGAAGCTTGGGCTTGTAAGCTCAGAAGAGCTAATCGCGTGGGTTGATGCCCACATTGGGGTATCCAAAAATCCCGACGAGGCTCTAGTCCAGCTATCACTCGACGGTCCCGATACTTGTCTTAAACGCCCAATTTATGAATTTCCTTTTAGGCCGATAGAGCTTACGTTTACCGAAGAATTTGGCTTGCGAGTATCAGCGCTAAATATCCAATCTGAGTTTGAAGTTAACAATTTTATTAAGTGGGCGACTGTTAAATGTATGGGCGAAAACCTTGACGACCCAATAGTTATATTTTGCTACCAGCTTGAGGATTTCTGCACTCTTGAAGCACAAGTAGTCTTTCTGCACAATGAGCTTCCTTCGTTAAAATCCAGAAGTATGTCTATTGCCCATTCTTTCTATGCAAGCGTACCTGGCCTGAAGCCTCAGAACGAGCGCACGACATGAACTGCCTAACAGCTGGTTCAAATCGTTCGCTTCGCTCACTGGGACGGGCTAAAGCCCGCCCCTTAACCAAACGTTAGGCGCTATGAACATACTACTCAGCGAGTCAAGATTCCTAATCCTTGCGAACTGCATTGGGGTAGTATCTATGGCAGAACTGACCGCATGGGCAGATAAAAAAATACTTAACTTAGAAGAGCTGCCCAGCTTCGTTATTGATCTCGCGCTAGGCAAGATACCAGTCACCCCCAAGAGCTAGACTTTATTCGTAACGAAGCAAGTGAAGTTGAAATATCACGGCTCGCGCGGCTGATTCTGGAAATGCTAAACAGGACAGCCGACCTTGAGGAGTGCGGGCTTCATTGCTATCGACTGGCGTTAATTGCAAGAGGCCGGGCTAGTGAGTTACTGCACTGGGCATCAGATGAAATACATCTGTGCAGCGAAGGGGTTAAGTCTCTTTCAGATTCAGAGCCATTGATTAGAGAGGCAATAAATGAAATCGCGGAAAATAGCGCCTAACTAGTGGTTCAAATCGTTCGCTCCGCTCACTGGGACGAGCTAAAGCCCGCCCCTTAACCAAGCGTTAGGCATAAAACATGAGTTTCGATGTAATCCTCATAAAACCGAATGACCTATCAATCGAAGATCTTTCTTCAGTTGAAGACGTTATGCAACTTGGAGATAAGGAATTCGTCGAAGCTGCTATAGGCTTATCTTTTCCAGGCGCAGTAAATAGCCTCTGGCAGTCTAAGGAGTTTTCTATAGAGGCTCTAATCAACGGCAACCCTGTAGAGTCAGTGCATATAACCGCACACTTTGGCGATGCATGGACAGAAGCTAGCGAGGCAAAACTAATAAGCCTCATTACAGTAATTTGCCATGAAACCGGTGCTGTAGCTTTTTCTATATCTGACAACTCAAAACTAGCACCGTAGTTTATGCCTAACTAGTGGTTCAAACCGTTCGCTTCGCTCACTGGGACGGGTAAAGCCCGCCCCTTAACCAAACGTTAGGCGTTATTAACTTTTTACTCGGTGCAAAACATGGAAGTTTGGGCAGCCGCCGCACGTTTTTCATTTCCCCCGCAACGATCGTGCGGCCTGAAAACTCGCCGTGATCTTCGTGCGGGCTATCGCCCAAACGCCGCCCTGGCTGGCGCACCGGCGCCGTGCACAAGTGTTTTCCTGTCTTGCCGTTCGCGCTTGAATCTCGGCAGCGGCTCGGTCATCGTGCCGCAACGACCAACGCGTCGGCCTCAGGCATCTCCGCCTAACAACTGGTTCAAGGCCGCTCGCTTCGCTCACTCGGGACCGGCTTACGCCGGCCCCTTAACCAAACGTTAGGCAACTTGGAGGCTCCGTTGAAAGTTCCGGATAAGTATCGCGACTACGAGTGTACCGAATATTTTATCGACGGTTGGGCTGAGTCCGGATATTTTGACGATAAATCGCAAACCCAAATCGTTACACCTCTCGGTGAGGCATATGAAGATAGAGAGATCGGCTTCTTTGCCGTCGGCCGCTCCGGAGCGGATAGTATCGATTTCGGGTATCGAAGGGGGCATGTGGGCCTCTGGGCCTTCCATCCCATAGATCAGGAGTTCCAACTCATGGCGGTTACGATCACGGAGCTTGTCGACGGCTGGTGCTCCGGCAAGCTGGCGGTCTGACGCCTAACAACTCACTCAACCTCGTTCGCTTCGCTCACTGGACTCGCAAAAGCTACGCTTTTGCTCGCCGGTTAGCTCCAACGTTAGGGCTATCTGCATGCGTAACACTCTGCTTGCTTTCTGTCTTTCGCTTCTTTCAATCGTGGAGCCTGCCTTGGCGGAAACAAAACCGACCTTCACGCCCGATGCCAATGTTCAAAAGGTGGCCGAAGCATATTCTCAAGATGCCGTGGATATGGCGAAGAACCAATTTGGCATCACCCTTGATTAGTCTGATGCAAGTATCGAAAACGTAGAGAAGGCATTGGCGTTGATGCACTCCTCATTCATCACCACAAAGCCGCGCCCGACTGAAGAGCAAGCCATGTCATTCGCCAAAGGCTATGGCAGTTACATCGGCGAGGTCTACCGTCGCAATCACGGAGGGGAGTGGGGCATCGTCAATTTGAATGGGCAAAAATTCCCAGGGCTTAAAACCAAGTCAGGCGTCAACTTCTGGCCCTGGGGGTGTGCGCTCAATCGCATCATGCAAGGGCAAGAAAATAACGTCGCAGATTACTACCGTGCCTTACTTGAAAAATAGCCCTAACAATTCCGTCGAGAGGGACGGCCCAAAGCTGCGCTTTGGGTTCCCTCCGCCTGCGGCTCCGGCCGCCCCTCACGTCAAACGTTAGAGGTTATCGTTCGATGCTGTGCGAGAACTACGCCGATCTTTGTGTTCGCTACCCAATTCGGCAGCCAAACGACTTGCTTAAAGCAATAAAAATCGCCAAGCAAAACGTGGATGACGGCACAATAATCGAACTGCCAGATCTCGAATCAATAAATCAATATTCATTTTCAGCTGTAGCATCAGGCGAATAATGGGGCGAAATTGTTGAATATAGCTTTTGTTGTTCAAATTGTGCTGAGCGCTTTTCCCTACACGCCGAGACATATCACGGTAGCGGCGGTTATTGGGAGCCACAAAACAAGTCATCCGTGCGCGAGAACCTCTAACTACTGGTTCAAGCCGCTCGCTTCGCTCACTCGGGACCGGCTAAAGCCGGCCCCTTAACCAAACGTTATACGTCATGATTCTGCGCACTGAGCTAGGCGACGTTTCGGTAATAAACGAGCCCACCTACACCTTCGGCTCGTCGGACAACGTTCGCTACTACCCATTTGAAAAGAACCTAGATTCGGAGTCGTCGCCAGCTTCTGTTCACGGCGTTTTCCTGAACGAAAACCCGATTGCGGTGTTTGGAGCAACCGGGGGCGCGAGCGGGGTGCATGAGCATTCGGCCGTGTTCCATAACGGTCGCCTGTACTTGGCCGTTTCCGATAGTGCCGTCTGCCTGTTGCTGCAACCATTCGAGTTCAAGTGGGCACTGTGCGTGGACACGGCTACTTGCTTCGGCCTTCACTTTCACGAGCCCACAGGCGCACTCATTTCTCATGGCGAGCTTGAAGTCGCGCGTTTCACTGAGAACGGCGAGATCCTATGGCAATCATCTGGACGAGACATTTTCACGGGCTCGTTGGTTCTCGGCGAAGAATCGGTAGCGGTTACAGACTTCAATGGAGATCAATATCGTTTCCGTTACTCCGATGGTGGCCATGACGTATAATCTTGCAGTCGAGCGGACGTCCGCAAAAAGCCGCGTAGGCCGCTTACTTTCACGTTAGGTTGCTTGAAGCATGTCGCTAAGTTATCGCCCTGTCGCCGAGAAAGACATTCAAATCATTCGCGACTTTCCACAAAGCGAAGACGAGCTGTTCTTCTTGTTCCCAAAGGCAACATTCCCGCTGGCTGCATCGCAGTTGCAGGACGCAATCGCGCAGCGTTCAGATTCAACAGTCGTGGAGCTTGGTCGTGAAGTAGTCGCATTCGCAAACTTCTACCGCTGGGAAGCTGGGGGGTGTTGCTCCATTGGAAACGTCATCGTTTCCCCGGCAGCCCGAGGGCGCGGTGTGGCCCAATATCTCATCGAAAGTATGCTCTGCCTTGCTTTCTCAAAGCACCAGGCCACCGAGGTAACTGTGTCGTGTTTCAATCGAAACGTTGCCGGCCTGCTGCTATATCCGAAGCTTGGGTTTCAGCCTTATGGCATCGAGGAACGGCAAGACAAGCGAGGAAATCGAGTTGTGCTTATTCATATGCGTTTTCCGAGAAACGCAACTTAATACGGCGCTCAACCTCGCTCCTTCAGTCGCTGGACGCTGCGCTATAAAGCCGCGCAGCGCTGGTTATCTCTACGTTAGGCACCAGGTCATCAACATGTCAGTCCCGCAAAACAAGACAGAGCTTCTTTCTGCAATCCAGTAAGGTAGCCCGGATAACACCAGAACCGGAGCGAATCTAATTCTCAACGCAGGGTGGACATCGCGAAGCTTGTCCACCTGTATCGGCGGCGGAATTTTAATACCGAAGCGACTAAAATACAGTGGTGGAAAAACGCCTCGGGATTTCTACCCTACTTGCTAAGAACAGGGGTATTTCATGACTACCATGAAGGTGGCTTTAACCTGCGGCTGTGGACAGGTAGCTTTGAAGATTCAAGGCAATCCTATAATCAGCGCTGAGTGCCTCTGTAACGATTGCCAGAAAGCAGGGGCGTTTCTGCAGTCGTTGCCCGGTGCACCCTCTATTCTGGATAATAAAGCTGCAACGCGCTTTGTGCTTTATCGAAAGGACAGAGTCTGGTGCGAGAAAGGGCAGTCCTGCTTACGCGAATATCGATTGTCGAAGCATTCCAAAACGCGTCGAGTGGTCGCTACGTGCTGCAATACGCCAATGTTCTTGGATTTCACCAATGGTCATTGGTTGAGCCTGTACGGAGGTCTCTGGCCTGTGGAGGCGTTGCCCGCACTGGAAATAAGAACGATGACCCGCGATCGCCCCAAGGGGGTCGAACTTGCCGATGACGTGCCCAACCCCAGCACCCACACAATTTCCTTTTTCGCAAAGCTCTTTGGCTCTTGGGCTGCCATGCGCTTTCGCACACCCAAGGTGGACTTCGTCAATGGAGATTTGAATGCGTCATGACTCCAATGCGTCTCAGGTACCTATCGCCGAATTAAACACCGTATGCGATGGCTTGAATTGGAACATAGGCGGGGTCCAACAGGGCGCTTCAGCAAGGCAGCCCGGAAAACACCAAGGAACCTGTGTGAACTTAATTCTCAACGTAGAGTGGACATCGCGAAGCTTGTCCACCTTTAATGGCGCGCCCCATTGAGACGGATGCGTCTTAAATATAACGCTGGAAAACGCTTCGCGATTTCCACCCTACTTCCTCGTCCACCGCGCCACAATCAGCAATGTCTCGGTCTAGACTGATCTGCCTCACAGATGTACTCGAAAGCACAGTGCACTATGGACCCCCGATAGCATCTCGGCCTCATTAGGTGATGAAACGATACTACTAAGCGAGAAGAAGCTGGCCGCCATAGAGGTCAAGATCAAAAACAACGTAGAACTTAACTCCCCACCATAGAAAAGGAATTCGCCATGTTAAAACGACACCTTAAATCAAAATACAAAGCACTACCTCCCTCGGAAAAATTCAAAAGAAACCTCATAGGGGTTGCAGTTTGGATAGCAGCTTTGTTAGTCGGCCTGCTTATTTTCAAGTCGGGCTCAGGGCTTCTAGGGTTGTCAGTAATCTTTATCGGCGCCATCGGTATAATCGACTCTGCAATAAGGGCCCTGATAAATCTTGTAAGAGCCAAAAAGCAAAGTGGCGCCCTGCCACAGTGAGTTGAATCTATTGACTCAAACTGCCAGTGATAGACAAAGCGGGCATTGAGGCTCAGTTATAGGTTGGCGCCGGCGCACTTTGGTCTTCCCCGGCCGTCGTTGCTCCTGCGCAGACCAGGCCTCGGCGCTTCACACGCATCCATCCGTTTCGCAGCGCCACCAATGGGAGACGACAACATGTTTGACCACCTTGGTTTTGGAGTCACGAACCTCGCAGAGAGCAAAGCGTTCTTTCTCAGTGCGCTGCGCCCATTGGGTGTATCGGTAGCCATGGAAAGCCCCTACGGCGTTGGCCTGGGACGTGGCGGCAAGCCGTCGATGTGGCTGCACGAAACCAAGGACGTGCCTGCGCGCCTGCACATCGCCATCGCGGCCGACACGCGCGCCGAGGTGGATGCCTTCTACGCCGCTGCCCTCGCCGCTGGCGGAAGAGATAATGGAGCACCGGGGTTACGGCCGCACTACCATCCGAACTACTACGGGGCCTTCGTCATCGCCCCTGACGGCCACAACATCGAGGCTGTCTGCCACAAGGCGGCGTAGGACGTACTGGCAGGGCAGCCAAGTGACAGCGGAATCTGCGCGATCTCCAATCTCGACGTAGGGTGGACATCGCGAAGCTTGTCCACCGTGTTCGCCGGGACCTGAACTCGACGCGAAATCCGCAGGGTAGCCTTCACCCTGCAGAGCAGCCCTCTCTACCTCACTTCGCGTTCAGCGCGGCGTCTACCACACCCTGGGCTTCCTGGACCAGAGCGCGCAAGTGGGCGTCGTCGCGGAAGCTTTCGGCGTAGATCTTGTAGACGTCTTCGGTGCCTGACGGGCGCGCGGCAAACCAGCCGCCGGCGGTGGCGACCTTGATGCCGCCGATGGCTGCGTTGTTGCCCGGCGCGGTGTTGCGCACGCTTTCCACGGCGTCGCCGGCCAGTTGGGTCTGGGTGATCTGCTGCGGGTCGAGTTTGGACAGCGCCTGCTTCTGCGCGGTATCCGCCTTGGCGTCGACGCGGGTGGCGAAGACTTCGCCCAGCTCCTCGCACAGCGCGCGGTACAGCACGCCGGGGTCGCGACCGGTGCGTGCGGTCATCTCGGCGGCCAACAGCGCCGGCGCGAGGCCGTCCTTGTCGGTGGTCCACACGCTGCCGTCGCGACGCAGGAAGGAGGCGCCGGCGCTCTCCTCGCCGACGAAGCCGAGCGAGCCGTCGTAGAGGCCGTCGACGAACCACTTGAAGCCCACCGGCACTTCGTACACCGGGCGCCCCAGGCGCTTGGCGACGCGGTCGATCATCGCGCTGCTGACCAGGGTCTTGCCCACCGCCGCGCCCTGTTGCCAGTCCGGGCGATTGCGGAACAGGTAGTCGACCATCACGCTGAGGTAGTGGTTAGGCGGCATCAGGCCGACGCTGGGCGTGACGATGCCGTGGCGGTCGTGGTCGGTGTCGCAGGCGAAGGCGACGTCGTACTTGTCCTTCAGCGCGATCAGCGAATTCATCGCATGCGGCGAGGACGGGTCCATGCGGATCTGCCCGTCCCAATCCAGGCTCATGAAGGCGAACTGCGGGTCGACCTGCTGGCTGACCACGTCCAGCTCGATGCGGTAGTGCTCGGCGATGCGCGCCCAGTAGCTCACGCCCGCGCCGCCCAGCGGGTCGACACCCAGGCGCAGCCCGGAGCCGCGGATCACGTCGAAGTCGATCACGTTGCCGATGTCGGCCACGTAGGCGCCGAGGAAGTCGTACTCGCGGGTGGTGGACGCCTGGCGCGCCTGCGCCAGCGAGACGCGCTTGACGCCGTCGAGCTTAGCCATCAGCAGCGCGTTGGCGCGGGTCTGCACCCAGCCGGTGATGGCGGTGTCGGCCGGGCCGCCATTCGGCGGGTTGTACTTGAAGCCGCCGTGTTCCGGCGGGTTGTGCGACGGCGTGATGACGATGCCGTCGGCCAGGCCGGTGGTGCGGCCGCGGTTGTAGACCAGGATGGCCTGGGAAATCGCCGGCGTCGGGGTGAACTCGCCGCCCGCCGAGACCATCACCTGCACGCCGTTGGCGGCCAGCACTTCCAGCGCGTTGTCCAGCGCCGGCGCCGACAGCGCGTGGGTGTCGGCGCCGATGAACAGTGGGCCGTCGATGCCGACGCTGGCGCGGTATTCGCAGATCGCCTGGGTGATCGCGAGGATGTGCCACTCGTTGAAACTGCGCGCGAAGGCGATGCCGCGGTGCCCGGAGGTGCCGAAGGACACGCGCTGCGAGGGCGCCTCCGCATCCGGGCGCAGGTCGACATAGGCCGCCAGCAGTTTGTCGACGTCGACCAGGGCCGATTTCGGAGCCGGTCCACCGGCCAGAGGGCTGAGATTTTGGGTCATGTTTCCCGTCGCTGTATGAAGGTGGAAAGAACATCTGCGCCGACGCATCCGTTGCGCGTGGACAGGCGAAGTATGCTGCCAGCCGAAGAAACTTCCCCGAAAAAAAGCACACCGATCGTAGGGGCGCCTGCGGCTGTCGAGTCTCCGACCCGACAGCGGGCGACATGTTCAGTGCCGGTGCCGCGATTGCGGGATTTGGCGCCCGGGTGCATGCCCCGGCGCTCTGCGCTTCGGAAAGCTTGAGGCAGCAGTCAGGCACCCCGACAGGCGCTGACACCCGTATCGCCCGCGCGCTAACCTGCACGCCTATCGTTTTCGGCCAGCCCCCATGTTCGGCATCCACGACCTTCCGCTCTTCATCGTTTCCGGCCTGCTGCTGAACATGCTGCCCGGGCCGGATTCGCTGTTGATCCTGTCGCGCAGCGCGGCGCAGGGCTGGCGCGCCGGGTCGGTGGCCTCGTTCGGGGTGGGTGCGGGGATTTTCGTGCATGTGCTGGCGGCGGCGCTGGGCTTGTCCGCGCTGCTGGCGACCTCCGCCACCGCGTTCGCGCTGGTGAAGTACGCGGGCGCGGCCTACCTGCTGTACGTCGGCATCGGCCTGCTGCTGAGCAAGGCTCCCGCCGAGGGAGCATCACAGGCCGCGCTGCCGGCCTTGCCGTACCGGCGGATCTTTCTGCAGGGCTTCCTGACCAACGCGCTGAACCCGAAAGTGGCGCTCTTCTTCCTCGCCTTCGTGCCGCAGTTCATCGCGCCCGATTCGACCGACAAGGCGCTGGCATTCGTCCTGCTCGGTTGCCTGTTCAACCTCAACGGCATGCTCTGGTGCCACCTGCTGGTGGTCGTCGCGGCCTATGCCGGCCAGCGCGTGAAAGCCACCGCCGCGCAGGCGCGATGGCTCAATCGGCTGGTGGGAGGGTTCTTCGTCGGGCTCGGCCTGAAGTTGGCGCTGAGCCCGCGCAGCTGAGCGGGCCGGCGCCTAGGCCACCCGGCGGAACAGCCCCGCGAGCAGCTGCTGCAACGGGCTGTCATGGCCGTACACCTCGGCCAGCAACGCCTCGGCGCGCTGGATGTGGCCGCGCAGCCGCTGCCGCGCGGCTTCGTGGCCGAGCACGCTGACCAGGGTCGACTTGCCCTGGTCCTTGCCGCAATCCTTGCCCAGGCTCTGCACATCGGCCTCGCAGTCGCCGAGGTCGTCGAGCAGCTGGAACGCCTGGCCCAGTTCGACGGCGAAATCGCGCAGCACCGTGCGCACGGGCTCGCCGGCCTGGGCGACCTGCGCGGCCATGTCCAGCGCCGCGCCGAACAGCGCGCCGGTCTTCAGGTGGTTGGTCCCGGCGATATCGCTGGCCGGGCGCTGGCGGCTGCCGTCGTGCAGGTCCTGATACTGGCCACGCACCAGCCCCTGCGCACCCACCGCGTCGGACAGCGCGGCGACCAGGTTGGTCTTCAGCAACGGCGGCAGGCCCTGCACCGCCACCAGCGTGCGGAACGCCTGGCTGAGCAGCGCGACGGCGGCCAGCATCGCCACATCCTCGCCGTAGCGCACGTGCACAGTGGGCTGGCCACGGCGCAACTGGGCGTCGTCCATGCAGGGCATGTCGTCGAGCACCAGCGAGGCGGCGTGGACCATCTCCACCGCGCAGCCAAGATCGATCAACGCCTCCGAGGTGTGCCCGAGCCCCTGCGCGGCGAGCACCAGCATCAGCGGGCGGACGCGCTTGCCCGGCGACAGCACGGACGCGTGCATGGCCACGCCGATCAGGTCTTCGCCACCTTGCGGCAGCGGCACCAGCTGGTTCAGCCGACGCTCCACCTGCTCGCGCAACGGCGCGAGATCACCGGCGGAAATGTCGCAGCGCGACGGCACTAATGAGGTTGCCATGAGTCAAGAGAGCTCCAGCCTGCGCGACGGACAGGGTCGCGGTAAGTGTGACGAAGCAAAGTGTTGTACAACCTTAGTACAGAAGCTGTACAACTTAAAAGACCCGCAAGACCCTGCCCGAAACCGAGGAAACCTGATGGCCGAAGGCGAACTGTCGGCACGCAAGAACGATCATCTGGACATCGTGCTCGATCCGGCCAGGGCCAAGTCGCGTGCCGACAACGGCCTGGCCGCCATCGTCTTCGAACACTGCGCGCTCCCCGAACTCCATCTCGACGAGATCGACCTGCGCAGCACGCTGTTCGACAAAGCATTGAGTGCGCCGTTGCTGATCAGTTCGATGACCGGCGGCGCGGCGCGTGCCGCGCGGATCAATCTGCACCTCGCCGAAGCCGCCCAGGAGCTCGGCATCGCCCTCGGCGTGGGCTCCCAGCGCATCGCCCTGGAGAGTGACGCCGACCAGGGCCTGACCCGCCAGCTGCGGCGCCTGGCGCCGGACATCGCGCTGCTGGCGAACTTCGGCGCGGCGCAACTGGTGGCCGGTTTCGGCCTGGAGCAGGCGCGCCGCGCGGTGGACATGCTCGACGCCGACGCCCTGATCATTCACCTCAACCCGTTGCAGGAAGCCGTGCAGCGCGGCGGCGACCGCGACTGGCGCGGCGTGCTGGCGGCCATCGAACAGCTGGCACGGCGTCTCGAAGTACCGCTGGTGGTGAAGGAAGTCGGTGCCGGCATCAGCGCCGATGTGGCGCGGCGGCTGGTGGACGCCGGCGTCGCTGCCATCGACGTGGCCGGCGTCGGCGGCACCAGTTGGGCCGCGGTGGAAGCCGAGCGTGCGCACACACCGGCGCAGCGCGCCATCGCCAGCGCCTTCACCGACTGGGGCATCCCCACCGCCGAGGCGATCGTCGCCGTGCGCGAGGCCTGCCCGAACAGCCTGCTGATCGCTTCCGGCGGCATCCGCGACGGCGTCGACGTGGCCAAGGCGCTCCGCCTGGGCGCCGACATCGCCGGCCAGGCGGCCGCCGTGCTGCACGGCGCCACGCGTTCCAGCGCCGCGGTGGTGGAGCATTTCCACACCGTCATCGCGCAGCTGCGCGTCGCCTGCTTCTGCACCGGCTCCCGCGACCTGACCGCCCTGCGCCAGGCGCCGCTGCTGCCCCGCGGCGCGGCACGGCGATGAGGCGCCCGCCGCGAGCATGAGCCACTTCGCAGTCATCGCCCCGCCCTTCACCAGCCATTTCCGTGCCCTGGAAGCGCTCGCCGGCCACTTGATCGCGCGCGGCCATCGGGTGACCTTCGTCCATCAGCAGGATGCCGGCGCGCTGCTGCGCGATCCGCGCGTCGGTTTCACCAGCGTCGGCGCCGTCTCGCACCCGGCCGGTTCGCTGCGCCATACGGTGGCGCTGGCGGCGCGGCCGGGCGGCGTCAACGGCCTGCGCCGGGTGATTCTCGACCTGGCCAGGACCACCGACATGCTCTGCCGCGAGGCGCCGGGCGTGCTGCGCGAGCTGGGCGTCGACGCGCTGCTCGCCGACCAGATGGAAGCCGCTGGCGGGCTGATCGCCGAACACCTGAAGCTGCCTTACGTGTCGATTGCCTGCGCACTGCCGGTCAACCGCGAGCCGCGCCTGCCACTGCCGGTGATGCCCTGGGGCTACGCCGATTCGCCGCAGGGCGAGAACCTCAATCGGGGCAGCAGCCAGGTCTACGACCTGTTGATGCGTCCGCACGCGCGGGTGATCGCCGGGCACGCCGAGCGCTTCGGCCTGGCGCCGCGCCAGGCGCTGCACGAGTGCCTGTCGCCCTATGCGCAGATCAGCCAGACCACCGCCGCCTTCGACTTCCCACGGCAGCAAGCGCCGGCGCAGTTCCACGCCGTCGGGCCGCTGCGCGGCGCGGAGCAAGAGGCGCCGTTGCAGATTCCGCTGTCGACGCGCCGGCCGTTCGTCTTCGCCTCGCTGGGCACGCTGCAGGGAGGGCGTTTCGGCCTGTTCCAGCGGATCGTCCGCGCCTGCGCCGAGCAGGACGTGCAACTGCTGCTGGCGCATTGCGGCGGGCTGAATACCGTGCAGGAGCGCGTGCTGGAAGGCCTGGGCGCGACCTGGGTCACCGACTTCGCCCCTCAGCGCGCCGCCCTCGCTCGCGCCGACGCGGTGATCACCCACGCCGGGCTGAACACGGTGATGGACGCCCTCGCCGCCGGCGTGCCGATGCTCGCCGTGCCGATCGCCTTCGACCAGCCCGGCGTGGCCGCCCGCGTGCTGCACGCCGGTGCCGGCCTGCGGCTGTTCCCGCAACTGGCCAGCCGGGGCGGCATCGGCCGCGCACTGCGCCAGTTGCTCGACGACCCGCGTTTCGCCGCCAATGCCGCGCGGGTCGGCGCCAGCCTGGCGCAGGCCGGTGGCGTCGAGCGCGCCGCGGATATCGTCGAGGCGGTTGTGCGCAGCGGCCAACCGGTGGAGCGCGCCGATGCCACCTGACTACGACCTGATCCTGGTCGGCGGCGGCCTGGCCAACGGCCTGATCGCCTGGCGCCTGGCCGACGCTCGCCCGGAGCTGCGCGTACTGCTGCTGGAACAGGGCGAGAGCCTGGGCGGCAACCACACCTGGTCGTTCCACGAGGGCGACCTGGACGGCACGCAGCGACAGTGGCTGGCGCCGCTCGTCGCGCATCGCTGGGACGCCTACGAGGTGATCTTCCCGGCGCGCCGGCGGCGCCTGCACAGCGGCTATGCCTCGATCACCTCGCAACGCTTCGACGAACGCCTGCGGGCGCGCCTCGGCGCCTCCCTGCAGCTCGGCGCCCGGGTCGCGTCGCTGACCCCTACCGACGTGCAACTGAGCAGCGGCGAAACCCTGCGCGCGCACGCGGTGATCGACGGCCGCGGCCCGGCGGCCAGCCCGCACCTGGCGCTGGGCTACCAGAAATTCCTCGGTCAGGAAGTCCGCCTGAGCGAGCCGCACGGCCTGAATGCGCCCATCGTGATGGACGCCAGCGTCGCGCAGCACGACGGCTATCGGTTCGTCTACGTGCTGCCGTTCGGTGCGGACCGCCTGCTCATCGAGGACACCCGCTACGCCGATGGCGACGACCTCGACGACGCCGCGCTGCGCGGGCAGATCGCCGACTACGCCGCGAGCCGCGGCTGGCGCATCGCCGAGCGACTGCGCGAGGAGCGTGGCGTGCTGCCCATCGTCCTGTGCGGCGATGTCGACGCGTTCTGGCTCAGCGCCAGCGGGCAACCGCGCAGCGGCCTGGCCGCCGGATTGTTCCACCCCACCACTGGCTATTCGCTGGCCTATGCGGTGCGCCTGGCCGACCACATCGCCCGCCTGCAAAACCTCGAGGCGAGCGCGCTGTTCACCGCGATCGAGGCATTCGCCCGCCAGCAATGGCGGCGCCAGGGCTTCTTCCGCCTGCTCAACCGCATGCTCTTCCTGGCCGGCGAACCGGCCAATCGGTGGAAGGTCATGCAGCGTTTCTACGGCCTCTCCGAAGGACTGATCCAGCGCTTCTACGCCGGGCACCCGCGTCTGGCGGACAAGCTGCGCATCCTCAGCGGCAAACCGCCCGTCCCCCTAGGCGAGGCGCTGCACGCCGCGCGCGCCGACGATCTGCACAGACACAGGAAGCACTCATGATTCAGGGAAAACGCGCCGTGGTGATCGGCGCCGGTTTCGGCGGCCTGGCGCTGGCCATCCGCCTGCAGGCCGCCGGCATCCACACGACGCTGCTGGAGAAACGCGACAAGCCGGGCGGCCGCGCCTACGTCTACGAAGACCAGGGCTTCGTCTTCGACGCCGGCCCGACCGTGATCACCGACCCTTCGGCGCTGGAGGAACTGTTCAGCATCGCCGGCAAGCGCCTGGCCGATTACGTCGAGCTGCTGCCGGTGGCGCCCTTCTACCGGCTCTGCTGGGAGGACGGCTTCGCCTTCGACTACGCCAACGACCAGGCCGATCTGGACCGCCAGATCCATGCGCGCAACCCCGCCGATGTCGAGGGCTACCGGCGCTTCCTCGCGTATTCCAGGGCGGTGTTCGAGGAGGGTTACCTGAAGCTCGGCACGGTGCCGTTCCTGTCCTTTCGCAGCATGATCCAGGCCGGCCCACAGCTCGCGCGGCTGCAGGCGTGGAAGAGCGTGTACAGCATGGTCGCGCGCTTCATCGAGGACGAGCAGCTGCGCCAGGCGTTCTCCTTCCACTCGCTGCTGGTGGGCGGCAACCCGTTCGCCACCTCGTCGATCTATGCGCTGATCCACGCGCTGGAGCGCGAGTGGGGCGTGTGGTTTCCGCGCGGCGGCACCGGCGCCCTGGTGGACGGCATGGTGCGGTTGTTCCAGGACCTGGGCGGGACGCTGGAACTGAACGCGCCGGTGCAACGCCTGGAGACCTCCGGCGAGCGCATCACCGCGGCGATCTGCGCCGACGGCCGCCGCTTCGAGGCCGACGCCGTGGCCTCCAACGCCGACGTGGTGCACACCTACAAGGCGCTGCTCGGGCACCATCCACGCGGTATCGACGAAGGCCGGCGCCTGCAGAAGAAGCGCTTCAGCATGTCGCTGTTCGTCATCTACTTCGGCCTGCGGCGCCAACATCCGGGGCTGCAGCACCACACCGTGTGCTTCGGCCCGCGCTACCGCGAGCTGATCGCCGAAATCTTCGAGGGTGCCGAGCTGGCCGAGGATTTCTCGCTGTACCTGCACGCGCCCTGCGTCACCGACCCTTCGCTGGCGCCCGAAGGCTGCGCCGCCCACTACGTGCTGGCGCCGGTGCCGCACCTGGGCAACGCCGACATCGACTGGACGGTGCAGGGGCCGCTGTATCGCGAGCGGATCTTCGAGTACCTCGAGCGCCACTACATCCCCGGCCTGCGCGAGGACCTGGTGACCAGCCGCATCTTCACCCCGCTGGATTTCCGCGACGAACTCAACGCGCACCTCGGCTCGGCGTTCTCGCTGGAGCCGATCCTCACCCAGAGCGCCTGGTTCCGCCCGCACAACCGCGACGACCGTATCGACAACCTCTACATCGTCGGCGCCGGCACCCACCCCGGCGCCGGCGTACCGGGCGTGGTCGGCTCGGCCAAGGCCACCGCCGGGCTGATGATCGAGGATGCCGGCCGATGACCGACGCGCTGCTCGACCACGCCGAGCGCAGCATCGCCGTCGGCTCGAAGAGTTTCGCCGCCGCCAGCCGGCTGTTCGACGCCGATACCCGGCGCAGCGCGGTGATGCTCTACGCCTGGTGCCGGCATTGCGACGACGTGATCGACGGCCAGCAACTGGGTTTCGGCCAGCAGGCGAGCGACACTCTCGCCAGCCGGGCGCGCCTCGAACAGCTGCTCGCCGCCACCCAGGCGCTGTACGCCGGCGCCGCGCCGAGCGAGCCGGCGTTCGCCGCACTGGGCCAGGTGGTCGCCCAGCACGGCATTCCGCAGCGCTATCCGCTGGAGCACCTGGCGGGCTTTCGCATGGACGTGGAGCAGCGCCGCTACCGGCGGTTCGAGGACACCCTGGAGTACTGCTACCACGTCGCCGGGGTGGTCGGCGTGATGATGGCGATGCTGATGGGCGTGCGCGACGAGCAGGTGCTGGACCACGCCTGCGACCTGGGCATGGCCTTCCAGCTGACCAACATCGCCCGCGACATCGTCGAGGATGCCGGCGCCGGGCGCGTGTATCTGCCGGAGCAGTGGCTGGCGGAACTCGGCGTGGCGCCGGACCAGCTCGCCGCCCCACGGCACCGCGCCGCCATCGCCCAGCTCGCCCAGCGCCTGGTGATGGCCGCGGAACCCTACTACGCCTCGGCGGCCCAGGGCCTGGCCGCCCTGCCGCTGCGCTCGGCCTGGGCGATCGCCACCGCACGCGGCGTGTACCGGCAGATCGGCGTGAAGGTGCAGGCGCGCGGCGCCCATGCATGGGACCGGCGCGTATCCACCAGCCGCCTGGACAAGCTGCGCCTGGTCGGCCTCGGCGGCTTGCAGGCGCTGGGCTCGCGGGCGATCACCCCGCAACCGCGCCCCTCCGGCCTGTGGACCCGCCCCCGCTGAAAGCCGATCCAACCGTAGGGTGGGCTTCAGCCCACCGCGACCAGAATCCGCACCTCATGTCCTCCACGAAAACCCGCCCGGTGGGTTACGGCGCGTGACACTGCTTGCGGGTTTGCGGAAATGGGGACGCGCCTAACCCACCCTACGAACTGACAGCCGATCCAACCGTAGGGTGGGCTTCAGCCCACCGCCGCCAAACGCCGCATCCCATGCGCTCCACGAAAACCCGCCCGGTGGGTTACGGCGCGCGAGGCCGGGTGCGTGTTTGCGGAAGTGGGAGCGCGCCTAACCCACCCTACGAACTGACAGCCGATCCAACCGTAGGGTGGGCTTCAGCCCACCGCCGCCAAACGCCGCATCCCATGCGCTCCACGAAAACCCACCCGGTGGGTTACAGCGCGCGAAGCTGCTTGCGTGTTTGCGGAAGTGGGAGCGCGCCTAATTCACCTACGAACTGATCGGTGCGCACGGCGCACCCTACGGAACCGCGTCTGCTCGCCCGATGAGCCGCCATCGCTGGCGGCCGTAGGGTGCGCCATGCGCACCAGATCACGTGCTACCGGTGCGTCCGCTTCGCGTTCTGCGCCCACGCCACGTCGCTCGGCCTAATCGCCGGAGCGCTCGTCCGCGCGGTCCAGGCGGCCGCCGTGAAGGCGCTGCAGTTCGGCCTTGAGGGCCTTCACCGAAGGGGCGTAGAGGAAGCCGAACGACACGCAGCCCTCGCGCCCTTCCACCGCATGATGCATGCGATGCGCCTGGTAGAGGCGCTTGAGATAGCCGCTGCGCGGCACGTAGCGCAACGGCCAGCGCCGGTGCACCAAGCCGTCGTGGGCAAGGAAGTAGAGGAACCCGTAAAGGGTCATGCCGGCGCCGATCCACTGCAGCGGCCAGCGGCCGGCGGTGCCGAGTGCGATCAGGACGATCGCCAGGCCTGCGAACACCACCGCATAGAGGTCGTTCTTCTCGAACCAGCCCTCCCGCGGCTCGTGGTGCGAGCGATGCCAGCCCCAGCCCCAGCCGTGCATCACGTACTTGTGTGAAACCCAGGAGACACCCTCCATCAGCACGACGGTGATCAGGACGATGAGGCTGTTGAGCAGGAAGGACATGCGGACGGATTCGCGAAAGTGGCCTGGCGCCAGTCTACGTCAAGCCGCCGTTCGCGGAACGCGCGGCGGGCGCCGCGCATCGGTTGGCCGGGCGGTCAGGTCTTCGGCAGGGTGACGCCGGTCTGGCCCTGGTACTTGCCGCCGCGGTCGCGGTAGGAGACTTCGCACGCCTCGTCGGACTGCAGGAAGAGCATCTGCGCCACGCCCTCGTTGGCGTAGATCTTCGCCGGCAGGGTGGTGGTGTTGGAGAACTCCAGGGTCACGTGGCCTTCCCACTCGGGTTCCAGCGGGGTGACGTTGACGATGATCCCGCAGCGCGCGTAGGTGCTCTTGCCCAAGCAGATGGTCAGCACATCGCGCGGGATGCGGAAATACTCGACGGTGCGCGCCAGGGCGAAGGAGTTCGGCGGGATGATGCAGACGTCGCTCTTGATGTCGACGAAGCTCTTCTCGTCGAAGTTCTTCGGGTCGACGACCGCCGAATGGATGTTGGTGAACACCTTGAATTCGTCGGCGCAGCGCACGTCGTAGCCATAGCTGGAGACGCCGTAGGAGATCAGCCGCTCGGCGCCCTCGGTGCGCACCTGGCGCTCGACGAAGGGCTCGATCATGCCGTGCTCCTGGGCCATGCGGCGAATCCACTTGTCCGATTTGATGCTCATGGCGGGGTCCTGGCTGGCTGGAACGGGGCGCACATCTTACCGGTCAGCGGCCCGCCGATGAAAGTGGCCCGCCCGATGGGCCTGCGCGGCAGCGGGAGCGGCCGGGTGGCGGCGCTGATTGGGGCGAAGTCGGGGGGGGGGGTCTCCTGCCGCCACTCGGCCTGGCGGGGGCGATTCGTTTCAGGCCACCCAACCGTGCTTTGGCATATCGCGTGAGCTGAAGCCCACCCTACGAGGCTGAAGCCCACCTACGAGGCTGATCGGGCGAATTCGCCTCGTCGGGTTTCACCCAACCTTGCGGGGGCGATTCGTTTCAGGCCGCCCAACCGTGCCTTCCGCATATCGCGTGGGCTGAAGCCCACCCTACGAGGCTGATCGGGCGAAGTCGTCTCGCCGGGTTTCACCCGACCTGGCGGGGGAGATTTGTTTCAGGCTACCCAACCGTGCATTGGCATATCGCCTGGGCTGAAGCCCACCCTACGGGGTTCTGAGCCGGGGCAGGACCGTAGGATGGGCTTCAGCCCATCGACCCGGCGGCCCACCGGGTCGATCAGACACCTTACGACGTCAGCGCTTCTTGCCACCCAGCAGCGAACCCAGCAGCCCGCGCACCAGTTGCCGGCCGAGCTGGTTGGCGGCCTGGCGCACGGCGCTCTTCAGCGCGCTGCTGGCGATGTCGCCGAGCATGTCGCCGGCCTTGCCGCCGAAGCTGGCGTTGGCCGGTTTCTCCGCGGCCACCTCGGGCTTCTCCGCGGCGCGGGCGCTGAGGATTTCGTAGGCGGACTCGCGATCGATCGGCTTGTCGTAGCGCCCCAGCAACGGCGAGCTGCGCAGCAGCGCGGCGCGCTCGGCGTCGCTCAGCGGGCCGATCCGCGACTGCGGCGGCGCGATGGCGACGCGCTGGACCATCGCCGGCGTGCCCTTCTCCTCGAGCACGCCGACCAGCGCCTCGCCAATGCCCAGCTGGGTCAGCGTGTCGAGGGTGTCGAACGCCGGGTTCGGGCGGAAACCGTCGGCCACGGCGCGCAGGGATTTCTGCTCCTTGGCGGTGAAGGCGCGCAGCCCGTGCTGGATGCGCAGGCCGAGCTGGGCGAGCACGCCGTCGGGCAGGTCGGACGGCGACTGGGTGACGAAGTACACCCCGACGCCCTTCGAGCGAATCAGCCGCACCACCTGCTCCAGGCGCTCCTGCAGCGCTTTCGGGGTGTCGGCGAAGAGCAGGTGCGCCTCGTCGAAGAACAGCGCGAGGATCGGTTTGTCGGCATCGCCGCGCTCGGGCAACTGCTCGAACAGCTCGGCGAGCAGCCAGAGCAGGAAGGTCGCGTAGACCTTCGGCGACTCGTGCACCAGGCGGCTGGCGTCCATCAGGTGGATGCGCCCGCGACCGTCGGCACCCGGCTGCAGCAAGTCGCCCAGCTGCAACGCCGGCTCGCCGAACAGCGAATCGCCGTCCTGCTGTTCCAGGCTCGCCAGGCGCCGTTGCAGCGCCTGGGCGGAGGCGCCGGCGAACAGTGCACGGTCCTCGCCGAGCAGTTCGGGGTTCTCGCGCAGGTGATTGAGCAGCGCTTTCAGGTCCTTCAGATCGAGCAGCAGCAGGCCTTCGCGGTCGGCCACCTTGAACGCCGCGTAGAGCGCGGCCTGCTGGCTGTCGGTGAGTTCCAGCAGGTTACCGATCAGCAGGGGGCCCATCTCGCTGAGCGTGGTGCGCAGCGGGTGGCCGCTGGCCCCGTGCACGTCCCAGAGCACCAGCGGATAGGCCTGCGGGCGGTGATTCAGCCAGGGCATGGCGGCGATGCGCTCGGCCACCTTGCCCTGCGGATCGCCGGCGGCGCCGAGGCCGCAGAGATCGCCTTTCACATCGGTGGCGAACACCGCCACGCCGGCATCGCTGAACAGCTCGGCGAGGTGCTGCAGGGTCACGGTCTTGCCGGTCCCGGTGGCACCGGCGACCAGGCCATGGCGGTTGGTCAGGCGCAGCGACTGGGCCAGGGGCTGGCCATCGGTATCGGCGCCGATCACGAACGGGCTGGTCTGGGACATGGGGCTTCCTCTGCGGGTCGGGAGTCGGCCGCCCGTGTCGGGCGGCCCCGTCTTGAGACTAGCTGGCGCGGATCAATCGTCGCTGATGACGATGTTGGGCATCGCCGTCTGCCCGGTCAGCGCGATGCGCGCGCCGACGCAGCGGGCGACGTGCTGGTAGAGCATGGCGATCTGGCTTTCCGGGTCGGCCACGGTGGTCGGCTTGCCGCCATCTGATTGCAGGCGGATCGCCATGGACAGCGGCATCGAGGCGAGCAGTTCGACGTCGTACTGCGCGGCGAGTTTCTCGCCGCCACCTTCGCCGAACAGGTGCTCGGCGTGCCCGCAGTTGGAGCAGATGTGCACGGCCATGTTCTCCACCACGCCGAGCACCGGGATGTTGACCTTGCGGAACATCTCCACGCCCTTGCGCGCATCCAGCAGGGCCAGGTCCTGCGGCGTGGTGACGATCACCGCGCCGGCCACCGGCACCTTCTGCGCCAGGGTCAGGTGGATGTCGCCGGTACCCGGCGGCATGTCGATCACCAGGTAGTCGAGGTTGTCCCAGGCGCTCTGGGTGATCAGCTGGATCAGCGCGCCGGACACCATCGGCCCGCGCCACACCACCGGCGTGTCGTCGTCGGTGAGGAAGGCCATCGACATCACCTGCACGCCGTGCGCCTCGATGGGCACGAAGAACTTCTGCTCGCGGATCTTCGGCCGCGTGCCTTCGGCGATGCCGAACATGATGCCCTGGCTGGGGCCGTAGATATCCGCATCGAGAATGCCCACCCGCGCGCCTTCGCGGGCCAGCGCCAGCGCCAGGTTGGCGGCGGTGGTCGACTTGCCGACGCCGCCTTTGCCGGAGGCCACGGCGATGATGTTCTTCACGTTGGCCAGCGCCGGAACCTGCTCCTGCGCCTTGTGCGATTCGATCACGCAATCCACCTGGACCTGCGCGCTGTCGACGCCGTCGAGGTTCTCCAGGGCCATCTGCAGGGTCTGCGCCCAGCCGCTCCTGAACAGGCCGGCGGCGTAGCCCAGTTGCAGGCGCACGCGGACCTTGCCGCCCTGGATGTCGACCTCGCGCAGGCAGCCGGTGCTGACCGGGTCCTGGTCGAGATGGGGATCGGTGAACTGGCGCAGCGTGGCTTCCACCTGGGCGCGGGTAACGGTCATGACGAACTCCGGGAAAAGGCTGAGCGAAACAGGCGGCTATCGTAGCAGCCCGAAGCGACCGCGGGCGCCGGGGATGCAGTCCGCCCCGTGCGGATGAAAAAAAACCGCCGCGCCTATATAGTTGCCGACTTCCCTCGATTACCCCGTGCAGCCGATCAACATGTCCGAAGCCCGCCAGATCCTCGTCACCAGCGCCCTGCCCTACGCCAACGGCTCGATCCATCTCGGCCACATGGTGGAGTACATCCAGACCGACATCTGGGTGCGCTTCCAGAAGATGAGCGGCAACCAGTGCATCTACGTCTGCGCCTCCGACGCCCACGGCTCGGCGATCATGCTGCGTGCGGACAAGGAAGGCATCAGCCCCGAGCAGTTGATCGAGAACGTGCGCCGGGAACACAGCACCGACTTCGCCGACTTCGGCGTGGCCTTCGACAACTTCCATTCGACCCATTCGGAAGAGAACCGCGTGCTCTCCGAGTCGATCTACCTGAAGCTGCGCGACGCCGGGCACATCGCCACGCGCTCGGTGACCCAGTATTTCGACCCGGAAAAAGGCATGTTCCTGGCCGACCGCTTCATCAAGGGCACCTGCCCGAAATGCGCCAGCCCCGACCAGTACGGCGACAACTGCGAGAAATGCGGCGCCACCTACGCGCCCACCGAACTCAAGGACCCGCGCTCGGCGATTTCCGGCGCGGTGCCGGTGCTCAAGGACTCCAAGCACTTCTTCTTCAAGCTGCCGGACTTCGACGCGATGCTCAAAGGCTGGACCCGCAGCGGCGCGCTGCAGGAGTCGGTGGCCAACAAGATCGCCGAATGGCTGGACGCCGGCCTGCAGGAATGGGACATCTCCCGCGACGCGCCCTACTTCGGCTTCGAGATTCCCGATGAGCCGGGCAAGTTCTTCTACGTCTGGCTGGATGCGCCGATCGGCTACATGGCCAGCTTCAAGAACCTCTGCGAGCGCACCCCGGAGCTGGACTTCGACGCCTTCTGGAACAAGGATTCGAGCGCCGAGGTGTACCACTTCATCGGCAAGGACATCGTCAACTTCCACGCGCTGTTCTGGCCGGCGATGCTCGAAGGCGCCGGCTACCGCAAGCCGAGCGCGCTCAGCGTGCACGGTTTCCTCACCGTGGACGGGCAGAAGATGTCGAAGTCGCGCGGCACCTTCATCAAGGCGCGCACCTACCTGGACCACCTGAACCCGGAATACCTGCGCTACTACTTCGCGAGCAAACTCAGCCGCGGCGTGGACGACCTCGACCTGAACCTCGAGGACTTCGTGCAGAAGGTCAACTCGGACCTGGTCGGCAAGGTGGTCAACATCGCCAGCCGCTGCGCCGGTTTCATCCACAAGGGCAACGCCGGCCTGCTGGTGCAGGGCGATGCCGCGCCGGAACTGACCGAGGCCTTCCGCGCCGCCGCGCCGAGCATCGCCGAAGCCTATGAAACCCGCGACTTTGCCCGCGCCATGCGCGAAATCATGGCGCTGGCCGACCGCGCCAACGCCTGGATCGCCGACAAGGCGCCCTGGGCGCTGGCCAAGCAGGACGGCAAGCAGGCCGAGGTGCAGGAAATCTGCGCGCTGGGCGTCAACCTGTTCCGCCAGTTGGTGATCTTCCTCAAGCCGGTGTTGCCGTCCCTGGCCGCCGCCGCCGAGCAGTTCCTCAACGTCGCGCCGCTGCGCTGGGACGACCACCGCAACCTCCTGGCCAACCACCAGTTGAACGCCTTCACCCCGCTGCTAACGCGCATCGAGCCGGCGAAGATCGAAGCCATGATCGCCTCCTCGAAGGAAGACCTGGCCGCCGCCGAAGCGCCTGCCGCGACGACGGGCAACGGTGAACTGGTAAAAGACCCGCTGGCCGCCGAGATCGCCTTCGACGCCTTCGCCGCCGTCGACCTGCGTATCGCGCTGATCGAGAAATGCGAGCTCGTCGAAGGCGCCGACAAGCTGCTGCGCCTGACCCTGGACATCGGCGACGCCAAGCGCAACGTGTTCTCCGGGATCAAGAGCGCCTACCCGGACCCAAGCAAGCTGGAAGGTCGCCTGACCCTGTACGTCGCCAACCTGGCCGCGCGCAAGATGAAGTTCGGCGTCTCCGAAGGCATGGTCCTGGCGGCCGGCCCCGGCGGCGAGGAGATCTACCTGCTCAGCCCGGACAGCGGCGCCAAGCCGGGCCAGCGGGTGAAGTGACGCGCGAAGCCGCCTGAGTCCGGTCGACGCTTCGGGGGGGATGACGACGCCTTCATCGACACCGCCTGGTGGATCGGTGAAGCGCGATCCACCCTACCATTCCCGGTACTTCCGTAGGGTGGGTTAGGCGCGCAAATACGCGCAGCCGAGAATTCACGATCTCGGTGGGGCGCGCCGTAACCCACCGCTCCACCGCCCGAAAAAACCGATGCCTATGCTCGCTCTGCTGCCCACCCTGCTCTGCACCGCCCTGGTCGACCTGCTGTCGCGCAGCGACAGGGCGCCGGCGCTCGGCCCGGCGACGGCGTTGCTGGTGGTCCTCGCCACGCCACTCGGCTGGGCGCTGGCGCATCTGCCGGAAGGACTGCAACACCTTCGCCTCATGGCGTTGCTGGCCGCGCTGCTGCCACTCGCCCTGCTCGCGCTGAAGCTCATCGCCAGGCGCTACCCAACGGGGCCGGGCCTCCTGCCTGCGCTGCTGGCCAACGGCGCGGCCATCGCCAGCGTGCTGATGTTCGACGCGGCGCAGCGCGAATGGCTGCCGAGCCTGGGCCTCGGCGTGCTCGCCGGCCTGGGCTTCTGGCTGATCCTGCGCCTGCTCGGCGACCTGCTGGCGCGGGCGGAAAACGCCAATGTAACGGCGCCGCTGCGGGGCGCGCCGCTGGCGCTGATCGGCGCCGGGTTGATGGGCCTGGTGCTGCTCGGGGTGGTCGGGCGATGAGCAACGCGCTGCGGATAAAGGCGATCGACGCCCTGCTGCCACAGACCCAGTGCGGCAAGTGCGGCCATCCCGGCTGCAAGCCCTACGCCGAAGGCATCGCCGCCGGCGAGGCGATCAACAAATGCCCGCCGGGCGGCCAGGCCACCGTCGAGGCGCTGGCCGAGCTGCTGCAGCGCCCGACCCTGCCGCTGGCGGAAACCCCGGTGCCGGCGCAGATCGCCTTCATCCGCGAAGCCGAATGCATCGGCTGCACCAAGTGCATTCAGGCCTGCCCGCTGGATGCCATCAGCGGCGCGGCCAAGCTGATGCACACGGTGATCGCCGCCGAATGCAGCGGCTGCGAACTCTGCGTCGCGCCCTGTCCGGTGGACTGCATCGACATCCTGCCGCTGGCCGATGCCGCCGCGCAGGCCCAGCGCGCCCGCGCCGACCAGTTCCGCCGGCGCTTCGAGGCACGCAATGCACGCCTGGCCCGCGACGACGCCCGTCGCCAGGCCGAACGCCAGGCGCGGGCACGGCCGCCCGCCGCCTCCAACGACGCGCCGGTGCAATCGGCCATCGAACGGGTTCGCGCGCAACAGGCGGCGGCAGCACCGGCGAACGACCGACAGAAGCGCCTGAAGATCGAGGCGAGCATGGCCCGCGTCGCCCTGGGCAAAGCCGAAAAGCAGCTCGCCGCGCGCGGCACGCCGGAATTGCAGGCACAGGTCGCCGAATTGCGCGCCGCCGCCGAAGCCGCACAGGCTGCGCTGGTGGCTGCCGAAGCGCCGCCTGGCGCCTCGGCGGCCGGCGTCGGCGACGACCGCGAAGCCCTGCTGAAGAAAGCCAAGATCGCCGCCGCGATGAGCCGCGCCCAACTGAGCAAGGCGCAGAGAGCCTTCGGCGCGGCGCCGACCGCCGGGCAACAGGCGCAACTGGCCGAGCTGCAGGCTGCCGCCAGTCAGGCGCAGGCGCATCTGGACGCCTGCCAGGGGACGACCGAGGCGTCCCTCACGCCCGGCGAACAGGCGCTCAAGCAGGCGAAGATCGCCTACCGCAGCGCCCGCGACGCCGTGCGTGAGGCCGAGGACAAGAACGCAGCGGAGCACCTTCGCCAGGCGTTGCTGGTCTCCCTGAGCGCCGCCGAGCAGGCCCTCCACGCCGCCGAAGCCGCCTGCGGGAAACCGGCGCCGGAACTGCTGCGCACGGAGAAACGCCCCATCGATCCGGCGTTGCGCGCGTTGAAGACCGAGCTGGCCTACGCCCGCGCCGAGGTCAGCAAACTGCAACGTCGCATGCCGCTGGACAAGGCGGCGCTGGAGCGGGCCCGCACTCGCCTGGCGGAGGCCGAGCGCCAGGTCGACGCGCATGCCGGTGACTGATCCGCTCGACGCAACGCTGCGGGGGCCGGCGGCCTTCGACGTGGCGCGCAGCATGCGCCTGGTGGTGCTGGCTTGCCTGCCCGGCGCGCTGACGCTGCTCTGGCTCTTCGGCTGGAGCGTGCTGCTGCAGCTGTCGATCGCCACAGCCAGCGCGCTGGCCTGCGAAGCGCTGGTCCGCCGCCTGCGCCACCAGCCTCCGCCGCGCGCCGAGGATGCGCTGTTCGGCATCGCCCCGCTGGCCGAAGGCGGCGCGCTGGTCACGGCGGTGCTGCTCGGCCTGGCGCTGCCGGCGTCGGCACCCTGGTGGCTGACGGCAAGCGCCAGCGCCTTCGCCATCCTCTTCGGCAAATCGCTGTGGGGCGGCTTCGGCCACAACCCGCTGAACCCGGCGATGCTCGGCTACGCCTTCGCCCTCGTCGCCTTCCCGGCACCGATGAGCCAGTGGCCGCAGCCGGGCGACTGGAACGGGATGTCGCTGCTGCAGGTGTTCGGCGCCACGCCGGCGGACGGCTGGAGCGGCGCCACCCTGCTCGACACCCTCAAGCACAACGACCGCCTGACCCAGGCCGAGCTTTTCGCCACGCATCCCGCATTCGGCGGCATCGGCGGACGAGGCGCTGAAGTGCCGAACCTGGCGTTCCTGCTCGGCGGGCTGCTGCTCGTGCAGCGTCGGGTGATCGCCTGGCGGGTGCCGGCCGGCGTGCTCGGTGCGCTGTTCGTCATCGCCCTGCTGTGCTGGAACGGCACCGGCTCGGATTCCAACGGCTCGCCACTGCTGCACCTGTTCAGCGGGGCGAGCATGCTCGGCGCCTTCTTCATCGCCACCGAGCCGGTCTCGGGTGCGCGCAGCCCGCGTGGCCAATGGGCGTTCGGCATCGGCGTCGGCCTGCTCACCTACGCCCTGCGCACCTGGGGCAACTCCCCGGACGGCATGGCCTTCGCCGTACTGGCGATGAACCTGGCGGTGCCGATGCTGGATCGCAGGCGACCTTGACCGTCTGTTTCGCTATAATTTGCCTCTGATGTCGCTGCCAAGGTCACGTCCATGAAAGCCCCGAGCCTGCGAGCCAAGAAGACTTACTGCGCCAAGACCCGGCAATCCAACTATGCCGCCAGCCTTCGCCTGGAAGGCTATGACACCAGCCCGGCCGACGGCGAACGCGCGCTGCCCACGCGTGAAGCGGTTTTGAACACCTATCGGCAGTCGCAGGCCTGACCCTGGACAAATACGGGGTCGGACAAGACCCGTACTGCTATCCAGGCTCACATACGCTGCGCAACCGCTTAGACATCCATGATGACCAGGTGCTGGCCGGGCTGGAGCAGCAACTCTCCGCCATCGCCGCCAACGAAATCGACTTCGAACTCCCGCCTTACGACCTCGCCTATCTGCAGCGCATCCATCGGCAGCTGTTCGCCGACCTCTACACATGGGCGGGCGAGTTGCGCAGTGTCGACATCTCCAAGATAGGCACCCACTTCTGCAATGTGCTCCGTATCGAGCCCGAGGCAGAGAAACTGTTTCGCACACTGGAAGCAGCCCACTGGTTCGAAGGGCTCGAACGGGGCCGACTGATCACCTCGGTAGCAGAGCTGTTTGGCGACCTGAACGTCGTGCACCCTTTTCGCGAAGGCAACGGGCGGGCTCAGCGCATTCTCTTCGAACACATCATCGTCAATGCCGGCTACCAGATAAGCTGGTGGCACGTGGAGGAGCTCGAATGGCTGCAGGCCAATATCGACGCGGTGGTATGCGATTACCAGGCGCTGATTGACGTATTCGAGCGCTGTATCGGGCAGCGCATCGCGCCATGAGCGCCCGTCGCTGGTTGCCGGCGCTGGCCGTTGCGCTGCTTGGCGTAACGCTCACCAGCGCACTGCACGGCACGCTGGCGGCCCGCACAGAGGCCGAACGGCAGGCGTCCGAAGAGCGCCAGCTGCTCGACCTGTTGCCTGCGCACAGCCATGACAACGCGCCACTGCGGCAGCCGCTGACCCTGCCCGGCCAGGCCGCGCCCGCCTACCGCGCGACCCTCGCCGGGCACGTGACCGCCGTGTTGCTGACGCTCGACGCCCAGGGCTACGAAGGCCCCATCCGCCTGCTGGTGGCAATCGACCCGGACGGTCGGCTGATCGGCAGCAAGGTGCTGGCGCAGCGGGAAACCCCCGGCCTCGGCGACGCCGTGGCGCGGCCGGAGTGGCTCGCGCAGTTCGCCGGGAAAACGCTGGCGCAGCGCTGGCGTTGGCGGCACGACGGCGGCGACTTCGACCAGATGAGCGGCGCCACCCTCAGCTCGCGCCCGGTATTGCTCGGCGTGCAGCAGGCGCTGCAGGTGTTCGCCGCGAACCGCGAGCGTCTGCTGGAGCCGGGGCCATGAGGCGGGTGCTGTTCGCCCTGCTGCCACTGGTGGGTGCAGCGGATTCGCTGGTGAAAGGCGTCGGCATCGCCGCGCAGGGCCTGCTGGCGATCGGCGCATTCGTCCTGCTGCTGCCGCTGCTGCGCCGCCACGCGCAAGGCTCCGCGTACTGGCTGGCCGCGCTGCTGATGGCGGCCGGCCTCTGCAGCATCGCGGAACTGCTTGGCGGGGCGTTCTTCCATGACCTGCAGAACTCCCTGCAACCCTGGACCGCGCTGCTCGCGCTGCCCTGCCTGCTGCTCGCCGCGCAGACAGAGGACGCCGCCGGCGACGGTCTGCGCGGGGTCCTCGCCTTCGCCGCCGCGGCGCTGGCGCTCGGCGGGCTGCGCGAGATCCTCGGCTCCGGTACCTTGCTGGCGGACGCCGACTGGCTGTTCGGCCCGCTCGCGGCCGAGTGGGTGCTGCACGTCACGTCCAGGCCGGCGACGCTCTTTGCGGCGGCGCCCGGTGGCCTTATCCTGCTCGGCCTCATGCTGGCGCTGCGCCGCCGGCTTCGTCCGCCACACCGCGAAAGAACATGAACGCCGCCAAACGCCTGGAAATCTTCCGTCGCCTGCACGAGGACAACCCCAACCCCGTCACCGAGCTGGCCTACAGCTCGCCGTTCGAGCTGCTCATCGCGGTGATCCTTTCCGCGCAGGCCACCGACGTTGGGGTGAACAAGGCCACCGCCAGGCTCTTTCCAGTGGCCAATACGCCGCAAGCCATCTACGCGCTGGGCGTCGCCGGGCTGTCCGAGTACATCAAGACCATCGGCCTGTACAACGCCAAGGCGAAGAACGTCATCGAGACCTGCCGCCTGCTGGTGGAGAAGCACGGCGGCCAGGTGCCGGAGAATCGCGAGGATCTGGAGGCGCTGCCCGGCGTCGGCCGCAAGACCGCCAACGTGGTGCTCAACACCGCGTTCCGCCAGCCGACCATGGCGGTGGACACGCACATCTTCCGTGTCGCCAACCGCACCCACATCGCGCCGGGCAAGAACGTGCTGGAGGTGGAACGCAAGCTGGTCAAGTTCGTGCCCCGGGACTACCTGCTGGACGCCCACCACTGGCTGATCCTGCACGGCCGATACGTGTGCAGGGCGCGCAAACCGCAGTGCGGCAGTTGCCGGATCGAAGACCTCTGCGAGTACAAGCACAAGACCTCGGACGATTGAGGCGTTTAGGCAAAACCTCGCATGTCGATTGAAAAAATCTTTTTTACCCGCCCAGTCTTTGCCGCTATAAGGTGCGCCAATAGCACCCTCAGCCTGGAGCGACAGGTATGACCGACAAAGCCGAAATCGAACTCGAAGATGATCTCGCGGTGGAAGACGCCGACGGCGACGACGATACCGCGACCCCGGTGGAGGTCGCCAAGACCAACCTGACCAAGCGCCGCATCATCGACAACTACCTGGAAGAACGTCGCCTGCAGCGGCAGCTGTCGGACTACGATTTCGACCTGTAGACCACCCCTGGCAAACGAAACCGCCCGCTGGCCACAGCGCGCGGTTTTTTTTCGTCCGGGAAAAACCCGGCTTTTGCTTCGGGCATAAAAAAACCGGCCAGGGGAATGGCCGGTCAAGATGCCCGGGAGCCAACCAGGGCAAGGAGCGGGGGAGCGACAGCGATCAGGCCACCAGGGCCAGCTTCGCCTTGGCCTGGGTCACGGCTTTTTCCAGCGAGTCGGCGCCCAGGTTGAGACCTTCGGCGTGGATGAACTCGACGTCGTGGATGCCGATGAAACCCAGGACCTGGCGCAGATAGGGCTCCTGGTGATCCAGGCTGCCGCCGGCGTAGATGCCGCCCCGGGCGGTGAGGACGAAGGCGCGCTTGCCGGTCAGCAGGCCTTGCGGGCCGGTTTCGGTGTACTTGAAGGTGACGCCGGCGCGCAGCACGTGGTCCAGCCAGGACTTCAGGGTGCTCGGGATGGCGAAGTTGTACATCGGCGCGGCGAGCACCAGGACGTCGGCGGCGAGCAGTTCCTCGGTGAGCAGGTTGGAGCGCACCAGGGCGTTCTTCTCCTGGTCGCTGTGCTGGTCGGCCGGTTTCATCCAGCCACCCAGCAGGTTGGCGTCCAGGTGCGGCACCTGCTCGACGGCAAGGTCGCGCACGCTAATTTCGTCGGACGGATGCGCCGCTTTCCACTGGGCGATGAACGCCTGGGTGAGCTGACGGGAAACCGAGCCTTCCTGGCGGGCGCTGCTTTCGATGACCAGTACACGTGACATGAGTTTTTCTCCATCGGGAATGTGTGTTCGATGGAGCGAGATTAAGTATCTATATCTCGATTAAAAAGCGAAAAAAATCACTTCAAATTATCTACTAAATCGATTTAACTTGAGTTATCACCAACGACGGCGCGGGCCGTCAGATGCCGCAGGTCATCTGGATGCGCAGGCGGATGATGCTGCGGGCGAACTTCGCCGTGAGGTTCACCGTCTTGCCCGGTTCGATGCTGGCCTTGCGGGTGCGGGGAGCCTCGGGGCCGTTGCGGAACACCAGCGTGCAGGTGGCCTCGGTGGCGCCCCTGTTGGTCAGGCTGATGGCGCCCATGTTGTAGTCGATGTCCTGAGTGCTGTAGGTGATTTCCGCGCCGTTGAGCTGCTTTTCGACTTCGATCGGATAGGCAGCCAGGCAGGAAAGCGGCATCAGCGCCGCCAGCGCGAAGAGCATTGTTTTCATTGTTGGTCTCCATCGGGGGCCGCCAGCTTAGGATAAGAGGAGCCGAGGATGAAAGCGCCCCGCGTCACACTGGATCAATGGCGAACCCTGCAGGCGGTGGTCGACCATGGCGGTTTCGCCCAGGCGGCCGAGATCCTGCACCGCTCGCAATCGTCGGTGAGCTACACCGTCGCCCGCATGCAGGAACAACTGGGCGTGCCGCTGTTGCGCATCGACGGCCGCCGCGCGGTGCTCACCGAGGCCGGGGGCGTGCTCCTGCGCCGCTCGCGGCAACTGGTCAAACAGGCCAGCCAGCTCGAAGACCTGGCTCATCACATGGAACAGGGCTGGGAAGCCGAGGTCCGCCTGGTGGTGGATGCCGCCTACCCCACGGCGCGCCTGGTGCGTGCCCTCACCGCTTTCATGCCGCAGAGCCGCGGCTGTCGCGTGCGGCTGCGCGAGGAGGTGCTCTCGGGGGTCGAGGAAGTGCTGCTCGAAGGCGTCGCCGACCTGGCCATCAGCGGGCTGATCATTCCCGGTTTCCTCGGCGCCGAGCTGAGCACGGTGGAATTCGTCGCCGTCGCCAGCCCGGACCACGCACTGCACAAGCTGCATCGGCAGGTGAACTTCCAGGACCTGGAAGCGCAGATGCAGGTGGTCACCCGCGACTCCGGCCGGCAGCAGCCACGCGACGTCGGCTGGCTCGGCGCCGAGCAGCGCTGGACCGTCGGCAGCCTGGCCACCGCCGCCACCTTCGTCAGCAACGGCCTGGGCTTCGCCTGGCTGCCGCGCCACATGATCGAGCGCGAACTGCGTGACGGCCAGCTCAAGGCGCTGCCGCTGGACCAGGGCGGCAGCCGCAGCCCGCTGTTCTACCTCTATTCGAACAAGGACAAACCGCTGGGCCCGGCGACGCAGATCCTCATCGAACTGATCAAGACCTTCGACGCCGCGCCGCTTGACGCTGCCTTCGCCGCGCCGCAATCGACCAACTAACCGCGCGGCGTGGAACGACCCTGGCGGACGCCGGTCCGAAGGTTCGAGCACGTCAGCGGGACCCTCGACGTTGTACGATGCGTGCCAGCGGCCCGGCGCCCACCGGCGCGACCGCCACGCCCTGCCCAACAAGGACCTCGCAAAATGCTGAAAAAACTCGCCCTGGCCGCCTGTGCCCTGCTCTTCGCCCACAGCCTCCTGGCCGCGGAAAATCCCCGTGTGCAGTTGCTCACCAGCGCTGGTGAAATCGTCATCGAGCTGCAGCCGGACGATGCGCCGATCAGCGTGAAGAACTTCCTCGACTACGTCGACAGCGGCTTCTACACCGATACCATCTTCCACCGCGTGATCCCCGGTTTCATGATCCAGGGCGGCGGCTTCGACGCGAAGATGAACGAGAAGCCCACCCGCGACCCGATCAAGAACGAGGCCGACAACGGCCTGCGCAATGTCCGTGGCACCCTGGCCATGGCGCGTACCCAGGCGGTCGATTCCGCCACCAGCCAGTTCTTCATCAACCAGAAGGACAATGCGATGCTCGACCATGGCGCGCGCGATTTCGGCTATGCGGTGTTCGGCCGCGTGGTGCGCGGCATGGAAGTCGTCGACGCGATCGTCCAGGCACCGACCACCAGCCGCGGCATGTTCGACGACGTGCCCGCCAAGCCGATCGTCATCCTCTCCGCCAAGCGCCTGTGACGCGGCCACGGCCTACCCGCGCCCGCGGGTAAGGCTGCGGCCGGACGCGTCCGGTCGTGCTTCTGGGTCGTGGTGCGCGCGCCACGGCCCGCCAGATAAGGACGCCCCATGCTGTTCCGCCGCTTTGAGAACCTGATCGACGCCTTCCAGGACGCTCCGAAAAACCCACCGCCCGACGGCATCCTGCGCTTCTACTTCTATTACATTCGCCAGGTCTGGCCGGTCTTCGCCGTGCTGATCGTGGTCGGCCTGGTCGTCGCCCTGATCGACGTCGCGCTGTTCAGCTTCCTCGGCCGCCTGGTGGATCTGGCGCAGGCGACGCCCAGCTCCGAGTTCTTCCGCCAGCACGGTCCCGAGCTGCTGTGGATGGCCGTGGTGGCGGTGATCCTGCGGCCGCTGTTCAACGCCCTGCACGATCTGCTGGTGCACCAGACGCTGGCGCCGAGCATGACCAACATGATCCGCTGGCAGAACCACCGCCACGTGCTGCGCCAGAGCCTGAACTTCTTCCAGAGCGATTTCTCCGGGCGCATCGCCCAGCGCATCATGCAGACCGGCCCGGCCCTGCGCGATTCGGCGGTACAGGTGGTGGACGCGCTCTGGCATGTGGTGATCTACGCCGGCAGCGCGCTGTTCCTGTTCGCCGAGGCGGACTGGCGGCTGGTCATCCCGCTGGCCCTGTGGATCGTCTGCTACATCGCCGCGCTGCGTTACTTCGTACCGCGCATCAAGCGCAGCGCCACCGCGGCCTCGGCGGCACGCTCGAAACTGATGGGCCGGGTGGTCGATGGCTACACCAACATCGCCACCCTCAAGCTGTTCGCCCATACCCAGGACGAGGAGCGCTACGCGCGCACCGCGATGGGCGAGGTGATCGAGCGTTTCCGCCAGCAGTCGCGCAGGGTCAGCGCCATGGACATCTGCATCATCAGCATGAACGGCGTGCTGATCGCCGGCACCACCGGACTCGCCCTGTGGCTGTGGAGCAACGGGCAGATCAGCGTCGGCGCCATCGCCCTGGCCACGGCGCTGGTCATCCGCATCAACAACATGGCCGGCTGGATCATGTGGGTGGTCAACGGCATCTTCGAGAACATCGGCATCGTCCAGGACGGCATGCACACCGTGGTGCAACCAATCACCCTGACCGACCGCGACGATGCGCGCGCGCTGACCGTGGAACACGGCCAGGTGCGCTTCGAGGACATCCACTTCCACTACGGAAAGCGCAGCGGAATCATCGCCGGGCTCGACCTGGAAGTCCGCGCCGGCGAGAAGATCGGCCTGGTCGGGCCGTCCGGCGCGGGCAAGTCGACCCTGGTCAACCTGCTCCTGCGCCTGTACGACCTGCAGAGCGGGCGCATCCTCATCGACGGGCAGGACATCGCCACGCTGAGCCAGGAAAGCCTGCGCGCCAACATCGGCGTGGTCACCCAGGACACCTCGCTGCTGCACCGTTCGATCCGCGACAACCTGCTCTACGGCCGCCCCGGCGCCAGCGACGAGGAACTTTGGGAAGCGATTCGCAAGGCCCGCGCCGACGAGTTCATCCCCCAGCTTTCCGATGCCGAAGGTCGCACCGGGCTCGACGCCCACGTCGGCGAGCGCGGCGTGAAGCTCTCCGGCGGCCAGCGCCA
>NZ_DJTK01000066.1:0-50891 GCF_002438225.1 Pseudomonas sp. UBA6310
TCGGTGGCTACAAGAAGTCCGGCGTCGGCCGCGAGACGCACAAGATGATGCTCGACCACTACCAGCAGACCAAGAACCTGCTGGTCAGCTACGACACCAACCCGCTGGGCTTCTTCTGACCCACCCTCGGGGCGCGCCTGGCGCGCTCCGTCTGCACGTCGTTGTACTCCTCGTTTCACCCCCCTTCAGACGCGGCTTCGGCCGCGTTTTTTTATGCACGGCGCCACCGTAGGGTGCGCCGCGCGCACCGCGCCGGTCCCCGATCGCCTCGGTCGCGTGATGAATCAGGCCGGATGCGATGGCGCCGATGGTGCGCACGGCGCACCCTACAATCGGGTTGCAACCGCATCCGTAGGGTGCGCCGCGCGCACCGAGACGGTCCCCGATTGCCGCGGATGTGTTACGCGACGGCGGCCACGGTGCGCATGGCGCACCCTACGGAAGCGTATCGAGACCATCCTGGAGAGCCGAGCTGCTGCGAGCGCGGCGCGTTGAGTGCGATCAGGCTTTGCGCCCGTTGAGGATCAGCAGGGTCACCACGCCGCCGACGATGCCCCAGAACGCCGAGCCGATGGACAGCAGGGTCATGCCGGAGGCGGTGATCATGAAGGTCACCAGCGCCGCCTCGCGCTCGCGGGCGTCCTGCATGGCATTGGTCAGGCCATTCATGATCGAACCGAGGAGGGCGAGCGCGGCGATCGACAGTACCAGCTCGCGCGGGAAGGCGGCGAACAGCGCGGCCAGGGTGGCGGCGAAAGTGCCGGCGATGGCGTAGAAGATGCCGCACCAGAAGGCCGCGGTGTAGCGTTTGTTCTTGTCTTCGTGGGCGTGCGGGCCGGTGCAGATGGCGGCGCTGATCGCCGCCAGACCGATGCCGTGGGCGCCGAACGGGGCGGTGATCAGCGAGATGATCCCGGTCGCGCTGACCAGCGGGGAGGCGGGTGTCTGGTAGCCGTCGACGCGCAGCACGGCGACGCCGGGCATGTTCTGCGAGGTCATCATCACCACGAACAGCGGAATGCCGATGCTGACCACGGAGGCGAAGGAGAAGCTCGGCGTGGTCCACACCGGTGCCGCCAGTTCCAGGGTGAAGTGGCTGAAATCCAGCAGCCCCAGGGCGCCCGCCAGCACGCAGCCGACCAACAGCGCCACCAGCACCGCATAGCGCGGTGCCAAACGCTTGGCGATCAGGTAGGAGAAGAACATGCCCAGCACCAGCCCGGTACGGTGCTGCGCGGCGACGAAGATCTCACTGCCGATCTTGAACAGGATGCCGGCGAGCAGGGCGGCGCACAGCGAGCCGGGCAGCTTGCGCATGATCTTCTCGAAGCTGCCGGTAAGGCCGCAGAGCAGCACCAGCGCGCCGCTGAACAGGTAGGCACCGATCGCCTCGCTGTACGGCACACCGGCAAGGCTGGTCACCAGCAGCGCCGCGCCCGGCGTGGACCAGGCGACGGTCACCGGCGTGCGGTAGTACAGCGACAGGCCGATGTTGCACACCGCCATGCCGATCGACAGTGCCCAGATCCACGAAGCGATCTGGCCGCCGCTGAGCCCGGCGTTCTGTCCGGCCTGGAACATCAGCACCAGCGAACTGGTGTAGCCAACCAGCATGGCGATGAAGCCGGCCACTACGGCTGAGGGCGCACTGTCGGCGAACGGACGCACCCGCGCCGTCGTCATCTGATTCATCGGAACGCTCCCTGAACATCCGCGAAAATGGGGTAAAGCGAGGCCACCAGCAACAGCGCCATGCCGACGTTGAACACACGCAGGATGCGTGGCCGCTCCAGCCAGCGCCGCAACAGGCTGCCGGCAACCGTCCAGAGGCCGACGCTGGGGCAGTTTATCAGGGCGAACAGCGCGGCAATCAGCAGCACGTTGACGATGAAGTTCTCCTGGGGCGCATAGGTGGTGATGGCGCCTATCGCCATGATCCAGGCTTTTGGATTGACCCACTGGAAGGCGGCGGCCTGAAGGAAGGTGAACGGTTTGCCACGCGCGTCGGCGCGGGTTTGCGGCGCGGCGGAGCCGGCAATCCTCCAGGCGAGGTAGAGCATGTAGGCCGCGCCGAGGTAGCGCAGCGCGGTGAACAGCAGCGGCACGCGCTCGAACAGCTGGCCGAGGCCAAGGCCGACGGCGATCACCAGCAGCATGAAGCCCAGGCTGATGCCGAGCATGTGCGGCAGCGTACGACGCACACCGAAGTTAACGCCGGACGCGAGAAGCATCATGTTGTTCGGTCCGGGCGTTACCGAGGTGACGAAGGCAAAGGCGATCAGGGCGACCAGCAGGTCCGGGCTCATGGGGCGTTCTCCTTGGGAGCGGAAAGCCTAAGGGCGCCCCCGGATGGCGTCGCCATACAGCCGGTTTTGCTTTGAGCGGTACAGTCGAGGACTGTTATTGAACTGTATCGGTAGGTACTGTCTGCACTGTCCAGTGTCATGGAGATCGGAACATGGAAGAAAACCCCTACAGCGCGCCCCAGGTCGCACTGGTCGATGACCACCGCCCCTCGAAACTGCCTGGTTGGAGTGTCGCGCAACTGGAACTGCTCGGCTGGCTGAGCCTGGTTTCGGTGCTCGGCACACTGGTGCTGCTGGTGCTGGCGTTCGTCGGCGGACTGACCGCGCAGGCCGGGCTGGAGCGCTACTCGAACTGGCTCGGCCTGGTCATGGTGCTGCTGGGGGATTACCTGTTGCTGCGCCTGAACAGCTTCGCCCAGGCCCGCTTCGAGGCGCGCGGGCTGAGCGCGCCGGTGTGGACGGTGGTGGCGCTGAGCCTGCTGATGGAAGCCTTCGACCTGACCTTCGGCAACCGCTCGTTCACCCATTTCAGTTGGGAAGCGCTGGTGTACTTCGGCCTGGTGTTCGCGCTTGGCGCCAGCAGCACCTGGTACGGCATTCGGCTGCTGAAGGTGCAGAACGTCTATCCGGCGTTCCGCCTGATGGCCTGGCTGGAGATCGTCGGCGGGCTGATGATGGCGACCCTGGTGCTGATGCTGCTGGGCATGCTGCCCCTGCTCGGCGCCACGTTGGCGATGATGGTGGTGTTCTTCAAGGGCGCGGCCGAGGTGCGCGAGCAGATCGCCTGAGACGTCAGTCCTCTTCGCCGCCGGCCAGGCGCCCGGCGCTCAGCGCAAGGTTCACCGCCAGCCAGCCTTCCACCGCCTGCTCGCCGGTCTCGGCGAACACCCGCTGGAGGATTCGCGCCTGCTCGCGACGCAGGGCCTGCTCGAGCTTCGCACCTTCGGCGGTGAAACCGAGCAGGCGCTTACGTTTGTCATCCTCGGCGGTCACGCTCTGCACCAGGCGCATCTCCACCAACTGGCGCAACGGGGTACTCAGCGCCTGTTTGCTGACGCCCAGGTAGCTGAGCAGCTCCTTCACGCTGAGCCCCGGATAGCGGGCGATGAAGAACAGGATGCGATGGTGCACGCGGGACAGTCCGCGCCGCGCGAGCATCTCGTCGGGCTTGGCGGTGAAGGCCTGGTAGCCGAAAAAGAAGGCTTCCATCGCCTGGCGCTGATCGGTCGATTTTTTTAGGTCAGTCATATTGACGTTTATACAACGGGCAGCGTAGTTTCGGTCAAGCAGTTTGACCAAAATTCCACGCCTTGCCCCGGTGACATCATGGCCTTTTCCGAACGCGTTTCCCGTCTCAAGAGTTCCCTCATTCGCGAAATTCTCGCCGCGGCGCAGCGTCCGGAAGTGATGTCCTTCGCCGGTGGTTTGCCGGCCGAATCCATGCTGCCGGCGATGGACTGGAGCGCGCTCCCGGCGAGCATCGGCCAGTACGGCATGAGCGAAGGCGAGCCGGCGCTGCGCGAGGCGATTGCCGCCGAGGCGCGCGCGCTGGGCATGGCCTGCGAGGCCAGCCAGGTGCTGATCGTCAGCGGATCGCAGCAGACCCTCGACCTCGCCGCCAAGCTGTTCATCGATCCGGGCACCGAAGTGCTGCTCGAAGCGCCGACCTACCTGGCGGCGCTGCAGGCATTCCAGCTGTTCGGCGCCGACTGCATCGGCGTGCCGCAGGAAGCCGATGGTCCGGAACTGAGCGCCCTGCGCGAAGCGCTGGAGACCCGCAAGCCGGCCTTCGCCTACCTGATCCCGACCTTCCAGAATCCGTCCGCGGTGCGCTACAGCGAGGCCAAGCGCGATGCCGTGGCGGCGCTGCTCGACGAATTCCAGGTCACCCTGATCGAAGACGAACCCTATCGCGAGCTGACCTTCGACGGCGGCAGCGCCACGCCGATCGTCACGCGCCTGAAAAAAACCAGCTGGATCTACACCGGCACCGTGTCCAAGACATTGCTGCCGGGGCTGCGCGTGGGCTTTCTGATCGCCACGCCGGACCTTTATCCGCATCTGCTGCGGCTGAAGCAGTCGGCAGACCTGCACACCAACCGCATCGGCCAGTGGCAGGCGCTGCAGTGGCTGGGCAGCGAGCAGTACCGCGCGCACCTGGTCGAGTTGCGCAGCTTCTATCGCACCCGCCGCGATGCGATGCAGGCCGCGCTGGAAGTGCATTTCGGCGACCTCGCCAGCTGGGAAGTGCCGCAGGGCGGGCTCTTCTACTGGCTCAAGCTGCATCGTCCGCTGGACACGCGCACACTGTTGAATCCGGCCCTGGCGCAGAATGTCGCCTTCATGCCGGGCGAGCCTTTCTTCATCGATCCGGAGGCCAATCCGGGTTATCTGCGGCTGAACTTCAGCCATGTGGCGCCGGAACGACTGAGCGAAGGCCTCAGGCGGCTGGCAGGCGTGATACGCGAAGCCCAGGCCGCCGAGGCGGCCTGAGTACGGAATATAGGGAGCATCGGCATGTACAAGGTTTACGGCGATTTCCGTTCGGGCAACTGCTACAAGGTGAAACTCATCCTCAACCTGCTCGGCAAGCCTTACGAGTGGGTGACGGTGGACATCCTCAAGGGCGGCACCAAGAGCCCCGAGTTCCTCGCGCTGAATCCGAACGGCAAGATTCCGGTGCTGCAACTGGAAGACGGCACCACGCTGTGGGAATCCAACGCGATCCTGAATTTCCTCGCCGACGGCAGCGACCTGCTGCCGACCGAGCCGCGCCTGCGTACCCAGGTGCTGCAGTGGCAGTTCTTCGAGCAGTACAGCCATGAGCCGTTCGTGGCCGTGGCGCGGCGCATCAAGTGGCTGGAGGGCATGCCGGAGGCGCGGCGCGAAGAGTACGAGGCCAAGCTGATCGACGGCTACCACGCCTTCGCGGTGATGGAGCAGCAGTTGCAGCGCACGCCGTATCTGGTAGGTGAGCAGTACACCATCGCCGACATCGCGCTCTACGCCTACACCCACATCGCCGACGAAGGCGGTTTCGATCTCGCCGGCTTCCCCGCGATCCAGGCCTGGATGAAGCGGGTAGCGAGCCATCCGCGGCACGTCGGGATGCTCGACTGAGAAACGAAAAACCGGCCTCGAGGGCCGGTTTTTTCTTGCCGCTCGATGGCGGGCGGTTCAATTCACCAGGCTGAGGAACTCGGCGCGGGTGTCGGAGTTCTCGCGGAACTCGCCGAGCATCACCGAGGTGACCATCGAGGAATTCTGCTTCTCCACGCCGCGCATCATCATGCACATGTGCTGCGCCTCGATGACCACCGCGACGCCGGCGGCATGGGTGATGCTCTGCACGGCATCGGCGATCTGCCGGGTGAGGTTTTCCTGGATCTGCAGGCGGCGCGCGTACATGTCCACGATGCGGGCGACCTTCGACAGGCCGAGGACCTTGCCGCTGGGCAGGTAGGCGACGTGCGCCTTGCCAATGAACGGAAGCATGTGGTGTTCGCACATCGAGTACAGCTCGATGTTCTTCACCAGCACCATCTCGCTGTTGTCGGAGCTGAACAGCGCGCCGTTGGTGACTTCTTCCAGCGTCTGCTGGTAACCGCGGCAGAGGTACTGCATGGCCTTGGCCGCCCGTTTGGGGGTGTCCAGCAGGCCCTCGCGGTTCACGTCCTCGCCGATCTCGGCCAGGATTTCCGTGTAATTCTTTTCCAGGGACATTGATCTACCTAGGGATGTACGCAGATAAGCACGGCAGGGTAGGTCGGCGCCGTCTGGCTGGCAAGCCTGATGCGTGTGCACCGGCTGATGGACGCAACTCCGCCGCTTCGCCGCCGTCGATTGCGGCCGGGTGTCGCGGGCCGCTAGCATGGGCGTTTTCCTGCTTCGGAGTCACCATGCTGGCCCGGTTGTTCGCCGTTCTGGCCCCCGTTCTGATCACCGCCGGACTCGGTTATGGCTGGGCCCGCAGCGGCCATGCGTACCCCACCGATTTCATCGCCAAACTGGTGCTGAACATCGCCACGCCCTGCCTGATTCTTTCCACCCTCAGCCGCGCGCAGCTCGATCGTCATGCCTTCGCCGAGATGGCCATCGCCTGTGTGCTGGTCACCGTCGCCATGGGCGTGGTCGGGTTGATCGCCAGCAGGATGTCGGGCAAAGATTGGCGGGTGCTGGTGCCGGGCTTCCTGTTTCCCAACTCCGGCAACATGGGCCTGCCGATGAGCCTGTATGCCTTCGGTGAGCACGGTCTGGCGCTGGCGGTGGCGTTCTTCATGGTCCTCTCGGTGGGGCATTTCAGCATCGGGCCGGCGATTTCCGGCAGCGCGCCCCCGCTGAAGAAGGTCTTCAGCAATCCGATCCTGATCAGCCTGGTGCTGGCCCTGCCGCTGGTGATCTTCGACATCGACCTGCCGCGCTGGCTGGACAACAGCCTCGATCTGCTGGCCGGGATGACCATTCCGCTGATGCTGCTCACCCTCGGGGTCTCGCTGGCATCGATCCGAGTGCATCATCTGGGCAGCGGGATGCTGCTCGGCGGGTTGCGAATTCTGTGCGGGGCCGGGGTCGGCTGGCTGGTCGGCGTGCTGCTCGGCCTGCCGCCGCTGAGTCTGGGCGTGCTGGTGATGCAGTCGGCGATGCCGGTGGCGGTGTTCAACTATCTGTTCGCGGTCCGTGCGAACCGCTCGCCGGAAGACGTGGCGAGCCTGGTGCTGTGTTCGACGTTGCTCTCGTTCGTGTTTCTTCCGTTGCTGCTGCTCTGGCTGCTGCCCGCGTCGAGCTGAGGGGCGACGGCTTCAGCCGATGAAGCCGGTGAGGTTCGGGACGATCAGGATCAGGGCGATGGCCACCACGATCAATCCTGCCTGGCGCATTTTCGGCTTTTTGAACATAGGCACGGCCTTTCTTCTTGTTGTTGACGGTGCTGCGACCGGTCGGCGCCGCCGGTCGATAGCGTCTGTTCGAGTAGACTCCACTCGCCGTGTCCTGTTGCACCGCCTCGCTGTGCCTGTCCCAACCCGGACCTTTACGTCGCAATTCCCCGTTCCAGAGCCTCTCCAGGCGCCTCGCCCTGCGTGGCAGCGGGCTGCCGTTCGTCTGAGCGTCGCGGTCAAGTCCGCTGAGCGCATCGGTCATTGCCTCCTGTACACGCGCGATTAAGGTGAACTCACCCCGGCCTGCCGCCGGTTCGTTCGTGATCAAAACGAGAACAAACCATGACCGAAGCAATGATTTTCGACGCGGTGCGCACGCCCCGCGGCAAGGGCAAGAAGGACGGCGCGCTGCATAGCGTGAAGCCGGTGAACCTGATGGCCGGGCTGTTGCGCGCCATCCAGCAGCGCAATGACCTGGACACCACGCAGGTCGACGACATCGTGCTCGGCTGCGTGACGCCGGTGGGCGACCAGGGCGCCGATATCGCCAAGACCGCCGCGCTGGTGGCCGACTGGGACGAGCAGGTCGCCGGGCAGCAGATCAACCGTTTCTGCGCCTCCGGCCTGGAAGCGGTGAACATCGGCGCGATGAAGGTGCGCTCGGGCTTCGAGGACCTGGTGCTGGTTGGCGGCGTGGAATCCATGTCGCGCGTGCCGATGGGTTCGGATGGCGGTGCCTGGGCGATGGACCCGGAAACCAACCTGCATACCCAGTTCGTCCCGCAGGGGATCGGCGCCGACCTGATCGCCACCCTCGGAGGGTTCAGCCGTCAGGATGTCGATGCCTTCGCCCTGCGCTCGCAGCAGAAGGCCGCCCGGGCCCGCGCCGAGCAGCGCTTCGCCCGCACGCTGGTGCCGGTGACCGACCAGAACGGCATCGTCCTGCTCGACAACGACGAGTTCATCCGCGCGGATTCCACCCTGGAAGGCCTAGGCGCCCTCAAGCCGAGCTTCGAGATGATGGGGCAGATGGGCTTCGACGCCACGGCGCTGCGCAAGTACAGCTACCTGGAGCGCATCGAGCACGTGCATACGCCGGGCAACAGCTCGGGCATCGTCGATGGCGCCGCGGCCATGCTGATCGGCTCCGAGGCCAAGGGCCGCGAGCTGGGCCTGAAGGCGCGCGGTCGTATCGTCGCCACCGCGGTGACCGGCAGCGATCCGACCATCATGCTCACCGGCCCGGCGCCGGCCACGCGCAAGGCGCTGGCCAAGGCCGGGCTGCGGGTCGAGGACATCGACCTGTTCGAGGTCAACGAGGCGTTCGCCTCCGTGGTGATGCGCTTCATGCGCGAGATGGGCGTCAGCGAAGACCGGGTCAACGTCAACGGCGGCTCCATCGCCATGGGCCATCCGCTCGGCGCCACCGGCTGCATCATCCTCGCCACGCTGCTCGACGAGCTGGAGCGCCGCCAGTTGCGCTACGGCCTGGCCACGCTCTGCGTCGGCGGCGGCATGGGTATCGCCACCATCATCGAACGCCTCTGAGGAGCGATCACGGGCTACTGCGCTCGGCCATGCCGCGTTGGAAAATCCTCCGAGAATGCTCATTGGCTGCAGCCAACTCAGGGGATTTCCGCCTTGCCTGACCTTCGCTCGTAATGCCCCTGAAGCGCTCCTCCACCAGGAGAACAACACAATGACCGACGCCATCCGTTACGAGAAAGACCAGGACAACGTCGTCCTGCTGACCATCGATATGCCCGGCCAGAGCGCCAACACCATGAATGCGACCTACCGTGCCGCCATGGCCGACACCGTCGCGCGCCTCGAGGCGGAGAAGGATTCGATCGCCGGGGTGATCGTCACCTCGGGCAAGAAGACCTTCTTCGCCGGCGGCGACCTCAACGAGCTGATCAAGGTCACGCCCGCCGATGCGGAGAGCTTCTACCGCATGGTGCTTGGCCTGAAGGCACAACTGCGCCGCCTGGAAACGCTCGGCAAGCCGGTCGTGGCCGCCATCAATGGCGCGGCGCTGGGCGGTGGCTGGGAAATCTGCCTGGCCTGCCATCAGCGCATCGCGCTGGACGATTCCAGCGTGCAGCTGGGCCTGCCGGAAGTCACCCTCGGCCTGTTGCCCGGCGGGGGCGGAGTGGTGCGCATGGTGCGCCTGCTCGGGCTGGAGAAGGCGCTGCCCTACCTTGCCGAAGGCAAGAAGGTGCGGCCGCAGGAAGCGCTCAAGGCCGGCCTGATCCATGCCCTCGCCAGCAGCCGCGAAGACCTGCTGAGCCAGGCGCGGGCCTGGGTGCTGGCCAACCCGAACGCCAGCCAGCCGTGGGACCAGAAGGGCTACAAGATTCCCGGCGGCACGCCGTCGAGCCCGGCGGTGGCGCAGATGCTCACCATCGCGCCGTCCGTGCTACGTGACAAGACCAAGGGCTGCTTCCCCGCGCCGGAGAAGATCATGTGCGCCGCGGTGGAAGGCGCGCAGGTGGATTTCGACACCGCGCAACTGATCGAGACGCGCTACTTCACCGAGCTGGCGACCGGCCAGGTGGCGAAGAACATGATCGGAACCTTCTGGTTCCAGCTCAACGAGATCAATGCCGGCGGCTCCCGGCCCAAGGGCTTCGAGCGGCGCAAGGTCAGCCGGGTCGGCGTGCTCGGCGCCGGCATGATGGGCGCGGGCATCGCCTACGTGTCGGCGGTCGCCGGCATCGAGGTGGTGCTCAAGGATGTGTCGACGCAAGCGGCCGAGAAGGGCAAGGCCTACTCGGCCAAGCTGCTGGAGAAGAAGGTCGGCCGCGGCCACATGAGCGCGGAAGCACGCGATGCGATCCTCGCGCGGATCCAGCCGACCGACAGCGATGCGGCGTTTTCCGGCTGCGACCTGATCATCGAGGCGGTGTTCGAGGACCGTGCGCTGAAGGCCAAGGTCACCGCCAGCGCCGAGGCCTCGGCGCTGCCCGATGCCTTGATCGCCTCCAACACCTCGACGCTGCCGATCACCGGCCTGGCGTCGGCGGTGGCGCGCCCGGAGAAGTTCATCGGCCTGCATTTCTTCAGCCCGGTGGACAAGATGCCGCTGGTGGAAATCATCCGCGGCGCGCAGACCTCGGACGAAACCCTGGCGCGCGGCTTCGACTTCGTCCAGCAGATCAGGAAGACGCCCATCGTCGTCGAGGACAGCCGCGGCTTCTTCACTTCGCGGGTGTTCGGCACCTTCACCAACGAGGGCATCGCCATGCTCGGCGAAGGCATTGGTGCGGCGCTGATCGAGAACGAGGCGCGGAAGGCGGGGATGCCGGTCGGCCCGCTGGCGATCTCCGACGAGGTTTCGTTGAGCCTGATGCAGCACATCCGCCAGCAGGCCGAGAAGGACCTCGCCGGCGAAGGCAAACCGGTGCCACAGCACCCGGCGTTCCCCACCATCGCGCTGATGCTGGAGGAGTACAAACGCCCCGGCAAGGCGGCCGGAGGCGGCTTCTACGATTATCCGGCCGGTGCCAAGAAGCGCCTGTGGCCCGGACTCAGGGAGCACTTCGAGAAGGCCGAGGCGCGCATTTCCGAGGAGGACGTGCGCGACCGCCTGCTGTTCGTGCAGGCCCTGGAAACCGTGCGCTGCCTGGAGGAGGGCGTGTTGAACTCGGTGGCCGATGCCAACGTCGGCTCGATCATGGGCATCGGTTTCGCCGCCTGGACCGGCGGTGCGCTGCAGTTCATCAACCAGTACGGCATCGATGACTTCATCGCCCGTGCGCAGTACCTCGCCGAACAGTACGGCGAGCGCTTCGAGCCCCCGGCGCTGTTGCTGGAGAAGGCGGCCAGCGGCGCGCGCTTCTGAGCCGTGAGAGGTACAACGAGCCCGGCACTGCCGGGCTTTTTCTTGCCCGCCGGTCAGCTGGCGGACGCCACTCGACAGCACCTTTGCCTGCGCGCGCTGCCAAAACTCCAGGACCCACAACGGAGGACCTCAGCATGTCAGGCCAGCGCAAAGAGTCGGTCGAGAACACCGAAGAGCAGGCGAGCAAGGTCGGCGAGAAGAACAAGCGCATGAATCAGGAGGGCGAACAGCCCCGCGCCGAAGATCAGAAAACCACCGAAGAGCAACTACGCAAGCAGACCAAGGGAGGCGAGCAGCCATGAATATCGTCATCCGAACCGCTGGTTTGCCGTTACTGTTCGCGCTGTGCGTGTCTGCCAGCGCAGGCGTCGCCGCCGATTCGGCGGGCATGCAGGCCGCTCCGGTGCAGCAGCCGTCGGGCGGCGCTGCCGGCAGCGTCGCTCCGGGTAGCGTCTCGAACCAAGCGCCGCGTGCACCGGTGGCGCCGCGTGCGCCCAACGCACCGGCCTACAACTCGAACAACAACGCGCGCGACGTGGCGCCCGAACCTTCCGTGCAGGAGCGCCCTTCGCTGGAGCAACAGCGTCGGCAGATCGGCAGCGAGATGGAAAACCGGCGCAAGCAATAGCACCTGAGCGCCGGTGTGGTTCAGACCGGCAGGAACGGTGTGGCGAAGGTATCGCCGGGGCCGCGTGGCGGCCTGTCATCGAGCGCTTCCAGCGCCTGGCGCAACTCGATGCTGCGGGAGAGCTTCGAGAGACTTTCGAGGGTGCGGGCCAGCGCGCCGGCCGACCCGGTGCCGAAGCCCAGCAACGTAGAACCGTTGGTGAACAGGGCGAAGGCAGCTACGACGAGAAGGTGTCCCCTGTGCATTTTCATCGTGGTTATCTACGATCGGGCCGCGTGCGTCGCGTCGGGCAACACGGGCGGCGAGGTCAGCGGGACGCGTCCGTCGCCACGGGCGGCGCGGCGTTGGCGGTGTGGGGTGCCATGCTTGTCGCCAGCAGCGGCAGCGCGACCAGCAGGTAAAGGCCGATAGCCCCGAAGGCGCCATTGCGAGCGAATTTCAACGTCTGGCTATGCATGAGCTATTACTCCTTTCGATAACTATCTCGACAATGGCGGGAAAAGCAATCGATCTGATCGATGTGTTGAAGCGAAAAAAACCAGCGGCCCTCAGGCCGCCTGGCATATGCCGTTCTGCAAACAGAGCAGGTCATGCACGGCCATTCGCTCGCTGTGCAGGGTCGGAACCTTCAGGGTCATCAGGCCGCCATCGTCGAGGTGCAGTGCTGCCTCGCTTTCGAACTCCAGCCCCGCATCACTCACGGTCACGTAGGTGACGCCGTAGGCATGCTTGCTGTGAAGAACATTGGTCATCGTTCGTCTCCTCGGCGCCACCGCGAAGTGGCGGTCCGTATCAGGGATGCTTGCTGGCGGCTGCCTTGCGGTCACTTTGGCGGGTGCTTTTCGGCGTCGGACGATAGAACTCCGAGTAGGTCGGCGTGGCGAATGCGGAGGCTGCGATAAGGCTGGCGATGGCGGCGTATTTGTTCATCTGCGTATCCTCGAAATGGCAATGGGGCGATGTGCCCGATGGCTGAATCATTGCCGAGTGCCGGTGCGCCAGGAAGTGAATGGCGCGCATGGTGAACATCGAAGCGGCTGATGATTCAGGCGCGGCCCATCGTCTGGCTCGATACGGTCACGGAGCGTGCCAGTGAGCCGAAGCCTGTTTCGCAGAAGTGGAGGCTATGTTAAGAAAAGGCCGTCACCCGCAGTGGGTGTGCCTTATCGTCACAATCGGGATTCGCCAATGTCGCTTCGTATCTGCATTCTTGAAACCGATAGCCTTCGTCCCGAACTGGTCGACCGTTATCAGGGTTACGGGCGCATGTTCGAGCGCCTGTTCGCGCAGCAACCGATTCCGGCCCGTTTCGAGCTGTTCAACGTCGTCGACGGCGTCTACCCGGGCGACGACGAGCGCTACGACGCCTACCTGGTAACCGGTAGCAAGGCCGATTCCTTCGCCAGCGACCCGTGGATCCAGACGCTCAAAGCCTTTCTCCTCGATCGTTACCAGCGCGGCGACAAGCTGCTCGGGATCTGTTTCGGCCACCAGTTGCTGGCGCTGCTGCTGGGAGGTCGCAGCGAGCGCGCGCGACAGGGCTGGGGCGTAGGCATCCACCGATACCGCCTCGCCGAGCAGCCGGCCTGGATGAAGCCGGCGGTGGAGGAACTGACGCTGCTGATCAGCCACCAGGATCAGGTCACGCAGTTGCCGGAAAACGCTACGGTGCTGGCCTCCAGCGATTTCTGCCCGATCGCCGCCTATCGTATCGAGGATCAGGTGCTGTGCTTCCAGGGCCATCCGGAGTTCATTCCGGACTATTCCCGGGCGCTGCTGGACATCCGCCAGAAGTGCATCGGCGAGCATGTCTACCAGCAGGGCATCGCCAGCCTCGAGCATCCGCACCACGGACCCACGGTGGCCGAGTGGATCATGCGCTTCGTCGCCGGCGAACGGCTCGCACAGTTCTCGCCAGCCCGCGAGAAGGTCACCGACACGGCCTGATCGCCGCCCAGCAAAAAAGCCCGGCGATTGCCGGGCTTTTTCGTATCCGTACCGATTCAGTCGCGCGCCAGTTCCCGGTCCATCGCCTGTATGCACAGCTGCATCTGCACCCGGCAGCGCTCCGCCAGCGCGGGCAGGTCGGCCTGGGTCAACCCCAGGGTCGGGATGGCGGGCAACGAGCGGATCAGGACGCGCCCGCTGTTCCAGCGATTCAGGCGCATGCTCCGTGCGTAGCTGCTGATGCAGACCGGGATGATGGGGACGCCGGCATCCACGGCGATCTGGAACGCGCCTTTCTTGAACGGCAGCAAGTCACCCTGGTTGCGCGTGCCCTCGGGGAACACCCAGATCGAGGTGTCCCGGTGCTGCAGCGTATCGGTGGTGGCCAGCAGCGCCTGGCGTGCCTGGCGGGCGTTGCTGCGGTCGATCAGCACATTGCCGGCCAGCCAGTACAGCTGGCCGAACAAGGGCACCCACTTCAGGCTCTTCTTGCCGATGCTCACCGTGCGCCGCGGGACGACGCGGCCGAGTACGTAGAGGTCGTAATTGGACTGGTGATTGGCGATGTAAACGCAGGTGCGCAGATCCTTTTGCGCGGCCATCTCGGCGTTCAGCCGCAACCCCAGAATCGGCAGCCCGCCCAGTGCGTAGAGGCGCGCGCACAGACGGCTGTTATCCGGATTGAACGGGCGGCAGATACCGATCAGCAAACCGAGGATGCCGGCCACTATGAAGTGCACGCCCATGAAGAACATACGCAGGAGAAACAGCATCGATCGTCGCCCGGGAATGAAAACGGCGCCGAGTGTATGAGTGTTCACTGTTTTCGGCAATCGGGATTCACGGCCCCGCCGACCGGGCACTTGGCAACAAAAAGCCCGGCACGGGGCCGGGCTTTTAGGGTGCTTTCCTGCGCCTCAGACGGCGTGCTGTTTATCCAGCTCGATGGCCTCGTCGAGGGTTTCCAGCAGCGCCTTGCGAACCTTCAGCTTGGTCTTGCGGTGCGCGTTCATGTTGATCTTCTTGAACTGCGCGGCGACGGCCATCGCGGTAGGCAGCAATTCGCCGACCGATACCACCCGGTCGAGGAAACCGGCCTCCCGCGCGCCCTGCGGGTCGAACATTTCGCCATTGATGACCGAGCGCTGGAACGCGGCCTTGCCAAGGCGGTCACGCGCCAGCTCGATACCGACGTGATGCATGGTCATGCCGATCTGTACTTCGTTCAGACCAATGTTGAACGGACCCTCGACGCCGATCCGGTAGTCCGCCGAGAGCAGAATGAAGGCGCCCTTGGCCACTGCATGACCGGGACAGGCAACGATGATCGGGTAGGGGTGCGCGAGCATCCGCCGCGCCAGCGTCGAACCCTGCGCCACCAGCGCGATGGCGTTCTGCGGGCCCGAGGTCATCACCTTGAGGTCGTATCCGCCCGAGAGAATGCCGGGCTGGCCGGTGACGATGACGATCGCCTTGTCCTGCGTCGCTCGATCCAGCGCCTCGTTGAAGGCGACGATCATGTCCGGGGAGATCGCGTTGACCTTGCCGTTGCTCAGCGTCAGGGTCGCGACGCCGTCGTCGAGGTGGTAGGAGATCAGCTCACTCATGGCGGGTATTCCTTGGAATTAGTCGGCCGAACTTACCCACCCACAGGCCACAGGTAAAGCGCCGTGACTGACCGGTGAGTCAGCCTTCCCGCGGTTTTCCGTCCGGTTAAGGGGCATGGAGGCTGTAGATCACTCCGCTGCGGCGACCGGGACGGCGATCTAAAAACAACCGCCACCTAAACGCATGAATAGCCTGAAAAAAAGTTTGCCTTCGCGGCGTCCTTCGACTAAATTAGCGCGCCTCGACGGACCAGACAGTCCGCCGAGATCCGGTGAAGTGTCCGAGCGGTTGAAGGAGCACGCCTGGAAAGTGTGTATACGGGAAACCGTATCGTGGGTTCGAATCCCACCTTCACCGCCAGACCAAAACGCAAAAGCCCCGAGAGCCAGCAGGTTCTCGGGGCTTTTTGCTTTGCGGGCCTGCAGGTGTCGAAGAACTGTCGACCGTCGGTCACGCGTAGATGGCCAGCGCCTGAGCACCTTCACCGTCTGTTCATCCTGGAGCGATTGATAAGCCAGTCTGTGCTGGATATTGATGTGCTTGGAATAGGCTCCGGTGAGGTCATCCATCGAATGATCTACAGGATGCTGGAGTCCAGGTGGAACTCTACGGAGTTATCTGCCCGCAACGCCTCTATAGTGCCAAATGCGGCCTAACGATGAAGCTAACGGGCAGACAAAAGCGCAGCTTTTGGCTGTCCAGCGAACGAAGTGAGCGGCAGTTGAACGTATTTTTAGACCTTACCCGAATTCATTTCTTATGTGCTCTAGAACTGCCTCAGTTGTAGGCGGAAAAATCTCTGTTTCCTTGCCGCTCTTATATGTGACGAGGCGCCAGCCGCTTTTTGTTTTGTATTTTCTGGCGTAAAAGGTTGCGTTAAGGCCTTGGATGGTAATTTCTCCATCTCCGCTGCTTCCATGTTCAAAATCGCCGAAGGCACTCGTAAGTTCTTTGAGGCGCAAAAGTTCTTGTTTAACACCTTGATGGGCAAAGCGGTCAAAGCTCTTCATGCATCCTCCGCAGGTCTAACGTTTGGTTAAGGGGCCGGCTTTAGCCGGTCCCGAGTGAGCGCAGCAAACGGCTTTGAACCAATTGGTAGAAGAATATCCTCTTGCCTAATCTCGATTGGCCCTGAAATTTTGATTTTTTCTAGCGCGTCATTCAGTAGTTCATTTCTTTTTATGGCAAAAACATCTTGAATGTAAATGCTGCTTAAACACTGGGTTAATGAACTCCAGATTACAGCTTTAGGTGTTTTTATTAGAAGGTGAACGCCTTCAATAATTTCGTTTTTTGATGAAATTCTTTCTAGACGGAGGTTTAAGGCAGAATGGAGGCTTTTCTGTTTTTCTTTGGTTAGGCTTGAGAAATATTTTTCCAGAGAAAATGTTACATTCGATGCGTTATGCACAAGCATATTCCTGAGCTCCGAGAGCTCGGATATAAATCGCCTTTCTGCTTTACTTAGCAGTTTGAGGGCGGAGATAAAGGCGGTTTTTCCAAATTTTTTATTGCTCATATCGAGATGCGCAAATATGTCGCCGAGTTGGTACTTGCCAAAGTAATGGCAAAGCATATCTGCACACGCGGATTCCAATAAGGCGTGCGACTTGATGATTAGAGACCAATCATCTTCATTGATGAGGCTGTCGATGAATCCTTTAGGAAGGCCGAAAGCTTCCTCAAGAGCAGCAAGGTCATCGATGCCTTGTTTCATCGTCACGCGTAATTCCTCTAACGTTTGGTTAAGGGGCGGGCTTTAGCCCGTCCTAGTGAGCGAAGCGAACGGTTTGAACCAGTTGTTATACGTCATTAATGATTACTTCGATGACTTGGGTTTTGACGTGGAGATATTCATACACGGCTCTGGTTTTATGTATGAAGGCAGCATCTCGCGAAAACAAATAATGTGAAAACGAAGCTATAGCGGCGTGTCCCGCATCACTCATTGCGGCAGTGAATCTTCTGTCATTCTTCATTTTGGAATCGGGGTAGTAGCCAATAACATTTAACACGTTGTATGCAGATGTCACTTTTTCGTGTAAATACATTTCTCTGTTGTAAATTGGGTTTTTTGAAACCCCTAAAAATTGCTCTATTAAAAAATTATTATCTCTGTAGCCATCAAGTTCTTTATATATCTCCCAAATTTTTTCTATTACGTTCGGCGGCTTAATGTTGTTCAGTTGCTTTGGCCCGACTTTCATATGATCGCGGTATGTCTGAACGCCAGAATAGTTAAATTCATCTTCTATATGTTTACGCAGCTCCGCTGTTGATTGAGCAAGGGCCTCATTGAAGCTGTTTTGCATTTCTTTCGTATAGGTAGAGACTGCGGCATCTATTCCAGGGGCTAAGTCTTTGACTTCGTCAATTCGATCTGAAATATAGTTCATTAAACTGCCAAATGAATCTATTTGCTCTCTGTTGATTTCATCAAGGTCGCTTCCTATTCGGCCACCATGGAATTTAAGCAATGACTGTGCTGTGGCTTTTTCCATTGCCTCATAAACTGGCTCAATATTTTTACAGTAATTTTCAAATGCATCGAAGGGGCTTAATTCTTTTAATGTGGCATTATCAGTTACCTTAAAGCTTTCAGTGACAAAGATCTGAAGGTGCATTGCCTCTAGGCTTTCAAGAGCTTCAAGAAAGTGTGAGCTATTATCTCCTGAGCGCTTAATTTCCTTGAGCGTTTCATCTGAATAAACAATCTGATATTTATCTTTAAGCTCAGTTGCAAATGGCAAATCTCGATTTTTCACAAATACATCAAGTATGTTGTGGTCTAAATATGCTGTTGGCTTTCCATCATAATTCTTATTCGGAGTTTTCACTCAATAGCCCTATGATGTATAACTACAAATAGACACCAATTGGTGCATAACAAACCGAAAATTGGTGGATAAAAAGCTCTTGCAGATCTAGCGCACAGCTCTAGTCAGCGGCATGCGCTACGAGGGAGCGTTATACACCGGCCTCAGCTCTGCAGGTCCCTTTGCCAGCGAGCTGGCGGTTGAGCGGAGATTAGCTTGCAGATGAAGCGAAGAACAATGCCCGGAAGCCATGGTGTCGAAACCAAATCCCATGCAAGGCAAGAGTTACCGAATGAAAGAGAAGGGGAGGCTTGTTTTGGCTGGCTTTGACCGAAGTTGCCGCTAACGAATGTGTGCCGAAATGGGTTCGAATCCCGCCTTCGCACCAGACCATAAGCAGAAAGCCCCGAGAGCCAGCAGGTTCTCGGGGCTTTTGCTTTCCGGGCCTTCCGGGATCGGCCAGCCGTGCTGACAGCTGCGGCTTCTGGCCGAGCGTCAGAGCCGAAAACGCGCCACCTTCGATTGCAGGTCGCTGCCCAGGCGGGCGAGCTGGATGCTCGAGGCGGCGGTTTCGTCGGTGGCGCTGGCTGACTGGTCGGCAATGCTGCTGACGTTGTGGACGTTGCGACTGATCTGCTCGGCGACCTGGCTTTGCTGGTCGGCGGCGGTGGCGATTTGCAGGTTCATCTGCTGGATGTCGCTGATCTTGCGGGTGATGCTCAGGACGGCGTTGCCCGTGTCGCCAACGTCCTTGACCGTTGCGTCGCTGGTCACCTTGCAGTTGAGCATGATGGCGGAGACTTCCTGGGCGATCTTCTGTAGCCCGGCGATCAGCGTTTCGATTTCCTGGGTGGCGTCCTGGGTCCGGCGCGCGAGGCTGCGTACTTCGTCGGCGACCACGGCAAAACCGCGGCCCGCTTCGCCAGCACGGGCGGCTTCGATGGCGGCGTTGAGGGCCAGCAGGTTGGTCTGGTCGGCGACCGATTTGATCACGTCCAGCACGCCGCCGATGTTGGTGCTTTCCTGCTGCAGACGGCCCATGGCCTCGGCCGAGCGGTTCACTTCGCCGGAAAGACGCTCGATCTGGCTCACTGCACGGCTCGCCATGCCGCTGCCTGCGGTAGCTTCGTTGGTGGCGTGTTGTGCCGCGGCGGCGGCCTGTTCGCAATGCCGCGCGACTTCCTGCACGGTGGCGGTCATCTGGTGCATCGCCGCGGCGACCTGGTCGACCTCGGATTTCTGCGCGGCGACGCCGGCGCGGGTCTGCTCCGCGCTGGTGGAAAGCTCTTCGGCCGCCGAGGAGATGACGTTGGCCGAGCCGCGCACGCTGCCGATCAGCTCGTTGAGTTTCGCCTGCATCTCGCCGAGCGATGCCATCACGCTGCCCGCGGGTTGGCTGGTGGCGGCGGCGCGCAGATCGCCCTCGGCGACACGCCGGGCTTCGTCGGAAAGCAGCGAAGGTTCCGCTCCCAAGGAGGTGAAGAGGCCCCGGGTGATGGCCAGGCCGAGCACCGCGGCGAGGATGATGGCGGCGACGCAGACCAGCAGAAGCAGGTTGCGTTGGTTGAAGTAGGCATTCTGGGCGTCGCCCAAATCACGCTCGGCCTGGCGTTCGCTGTAGGCCATGTAGTCGCCGGTAGCCGCGATCAGTTGGCTGAGCAGCGGCATGCAGTCGGTGTTCATCATGCTGATGGCTTTTTCCCGGTCGCCTTTCCAGGCGAGGTCGACGATTTTCAACGCCACCGGGCCGTACTGCGCTTCGACGCTGTCGATGCGGGCAACCAGGTCCTTCTCTTCGGGCGTTACGTCCGGGCTGGCAGCGATCTTCTGCTTCAGCTGGCCCATGGTGGTCTGCACGTCCTCGTGGGCGGCCAGCACCGCCGCGCGCTCGTGCTGGCGATCGTCGTTCTCGCTGACCAGTACCAGGTTGCGTGCGGCGATGGCTCTTAGGGTTGTGGCCAGACGGGCCTTGCCGGCCAACTGGCTGCGTTCGTTGGCACCGTGAACGATGTCCGAGAGTCGGTCGTTGGCGGCGTTGAGCGCGTAGAGGGAAATCAGCGAGACGAGCAGTGCCGTGGCGGTGACGGAGGCAAAGCTGAGGCCCAGCTTCGCCTTGACGGTAAGATTCATTTTTTCACCCGTGGGGAAACGCGCGATCCATCGCCTGAACAGCCTAGCGGAAGTGCCTGCTGTGTGATGTCATATTGACGTCAATAAAACTCTACAGGAAGTCTACAGAAAGGCCATGTCGGTTTAACTATTGCTCCGATAGTAAAGAGCATCATCAATCTGAAATCCGATCGAACGAGGCGGGCATGCAGGGCAGATCCTGGGACATCTTTTGCGCAGTGGTGGATAACTTCGGCGATATCGGGGTGACCTGGCGTCTGGCGAAGCAGTTGGCGCGCGAGCATGGCCAGGAGGTCCGGTTGTGGGTCGACGACCTCGCTGCGTTCGCCGCGCTGTGTCCGCAAGCCGACCCGCTCGCGGCGCAGCAGTGGCATGAAGGTGTCGAGGTTCGACAATGGCCTCGGCGCTGGCCGAACGCTACCGAGCCCGCTGACGTGGTGATCGAGGCGTTCGCCTGCCAGTTGCCCGAGGCTTACGAGGCCGCCATGGCCAGCCACGCGCGCAGTCTCTGGCTGAACCTCGAATACCTCAGCGCCGAGGAGTGGGTGGGTAACTGCCACGCGTTGCCGTCGCTGCAGCCGAATGGCGTGCGCAAGTATTTCTTCTTTCCCGGCTTCGTTTCCGGCACCGGCGGCCTGTTGCGCGAAGGCGATCTGCTCGAGCGCCGTGAGGCATTCCAGAGCGACCCGGCGGCCCAGGCCGCTTTTCTCTCCGGTCTCGGCGTGGCCCGCGTGGCGGAAGCCCGTCTGGTCTCGCTGTTCGCCTATGAGAACCCGGCACTGGGCAGTTGGCTGGAGGCGCTGTCCGGCGACAGCAGACCCACCCAGTTGCTGGTTCCCCAAGGTCGCATCGGGACGAGCCTTGCCGCCTGGCTCGGCGTGGAGTCCGTCCGCGCCGGCGAGCGTTTCGCGCGCGGCGCCCTGACGATTCAGGTGCTGAGGTTCCTCAGCCAGGGTGACTACGACCGTCTGCTGTGGTGCTGCGATTTCAACGCCGTTCGCGGCGAGGATTCCTTCCTCCGCGCGCAGTGGGCCGGCCGTCCGTTGCTCTGGCACATCTATCCCCAGCAGGACGACGCGCACTGGGACAAGCTGGAGGCGTTCCTCAGGCTCTACCTCGAGGGGCTGTCGGCTCCGGTGCGCGCCGCGTCCGAGGCGCTCTGGCGCGCCTGGAATGCCGGCGGAGCGATTGGCGCGGCATGGACGGAAGTCGCCCAGCACGAGGCGGAACTGAACGCGCATGCCGAGCACTGGTGTGCGGCGTTGGCGGTACAGGAGGATCTGGCCACGCAACTGCTGGCGTTCTCCCGGGCGATTCCACGCCCCTGACCGCGCGGGCCGACCCCGTTGACTCAGGTGCCTGGGCCCCCCGGTCGGCCCCTGGTTACAGCTCGGTGCAAATTGGCTATCATAGGCGGCCAATTTTTCGTCACTCATCCAACCGGATACCCCGTATGAAAACCGCACAAGAATTTCGCGCTGGCCAGGTAGCCAACATCAACGGCGCTCCCTGGGTCATCCAGAAAGCCGAGTTCAACAAGTCCGGCCGCAACAGCGCCGTGGTCAAGATGAAGCTGAAGAACCTGCTCAACGGTTCCGCTACCGAGACCGTGTACAAGGCCGACGACAAGCTTGAGCCGATCATTCTGGATCGCAAGGAAGTGACCTATTCCTACTTCGCCGATCCGCTGTACGTGTTCATGGATACCGAGTTCAACCAGTACGAGATCGAGAAAGACGACCTGGAAAGCGTGCTGACCTTCATCGAAGACGGCATGACCGACGTCTGCGAAGCGATCTTCTTCGGCGATAAGGTCATCTCCGTCGAACTGCCGACCACCATCGTTCGCCAGATCGCCTACACCGAGCCGTCCGTACGTGGCGATACCTCGGGCAAGGTGATGAAAACCGCGCGCCTGAACAACGGCGCCGAGCTGCAGGTTTCCGCGTTCTGCGAAATCGGCGACTCGATCGAGATCGATACCCGTACCGGCGAGTACAAGTCGCGCATCAAGGCCTGATCCTTGTCGCGACGAAAAAGCCCGGCCATGTGCCGGGCTTTTTCATGCCTGCACAAATGTCAGAGACGCGCCCAGAACGCCTCGGCGAAATCGCTCAGCGGGGCCTTTGGGCGGATCAGCTGGATCTGCAGCGGGATGTCCCAGTCCTGGTCGAACGCGCGGATCAGTGCGCCGTCCGCGACTTCCGCCTCGGCGAGGCTTTCCGGTAGCCAGGCGACGCCCTTGTTTTCCAGCGCCATGGACATCAGCACGGCGGCAAGGTGACTGCTGAACAGGGCATCGAGCGCGTGCGGCGTCGCCCGGCTGGCGAGCCGCGCGGCGACGATCCGGCCGAGCCCCGAGTCCGCGCTGTAGGCCAGATAGGGAAGGGCGCCGGTCGCATCGCCCGGCCCTAGCGCAGGGCTGACCAATGGCTGCAGCACGTCGCTGCCAATCACCTTGCTGTGGAAACGCTCGGGCTCGAACAGCGGCGAGGCGTGCGGGTCGCCGTGGCACAACAGGAATTGAACCTGGCCCTGCAGCAGCATCTGTTCGCAGTTGGCCATGCTGTCGGACAGCAGGCGTACGGCCTCGATCGGCGCACCGCGCTCGGCGCGCCGAATCCAGCGCGGGAAGAAGGTGAACGACAGCGAGTGGGTCGCGGCGAACTGCAGCGTCCTGGCGGCCTTGCCGGCGACCTCCTGCGCCTCGCTGCGCAATTGCTGCAGGCGCCGGGTCAGGTCCTGGGCGCCACCGAGCACCTGGCGGCCGGCGTCGGTCAGGTTGGCGCCGTGCACGCTGCGCTCGAACAGTTCGGCACCCATCCAGTTTTCCAGCGCGCGGATGCGCCGGCTGAAGGCCGGCTGGGTGACGTGTCGCGCCTCGGCGGCCCGCGAGAAGTTGCCGTGCTCGGCGAGGGCCGCGAAATCTTCCAACCAGATCAATTCCATGGGTGATGCCGTGGCTGCATGGGGCGGCGCATTTTTAGCATTGGTCGTCGCGCGCTCACAAGCCTTACTGTCCGGGCCTCTACAACAAGAGGCCGCTCCCATGCGCATCGTCGAAATCCGCGAAAAGACCGCGTCCATCGCATCGCCCATCGCCAACGCCTACATCGATTTCTCCAAGATGACCTGCTCGGTGGTCGCGGTGGTCACCGACGTGATCCGCGACGGCAAGCCGGTGATCGGCTACGGCTTCAACTCCAACGGGCGCTATGGGCAGGGCGCCCTGATGCGCGACCGCTTTCTCGCGCGCATCGCCGAGGCCGACCCGGAAAGCCTGATCGACCACGCCAACGACAACCTCGATCCGTTCGCCATCTGGAAGACCCTGATGACCAACGAGAAGCCCGGTGGCCACGGCGAACGTTCGGTGGCGGTCGGCACTATCGACATGGCGGTATGGGACGCGGTGGCGAAGATCGCCGGCAAGCCGCTCTATCGCCTGCTCGCCGAGCGTTATCGCGGCGGCGTGGCCGACGACAAGGTGTGGGTCTACGCCGCCGGTGGCTACTACTACCCGGGCAAGGACCACTCCAAGCTGCAGGATGAGATGCGCGGTTATCTGGATCGCGGCTACAGCACGGTGAAGATGAAGATCGGCGCCGTTTCGCTCGACGAGGACATCAGCCGCATCGAAGCGGTGCTCGATGTGGTCGGCGACGGCCAGCGCCTGTGCGTGGACGCCAACGGGCGCTTCGACCTGAAAACCGCCATCGCCTATGCCGAAGCGATGAAGCCCTACAACCTGTTCTGGTACGAAGAGGCAGGCGACCCGCTGGACTACGCGCTGCAGGCCGAACTGTCTAAGCACTATGACCGGCCGATGGCCACCGGCGAGAACCTGTTCTCCCATCAGGACGCGCGCAATCTGCTGCGTCACGGCGGCATGAACCCGGAACGCGACTTCCTGCAGTTCGACTGCGCGCTGTCCTACGGGCTGGTCGAGTACTTGCGCACGCTGGAAGTCATGGACGAGCTGGGCTGGTCGTCGCGCCGCGTGGTGCCGCACGGCGGTCACCAGATGTCGCTGAACATCGCCGCCGGCCTGCACCTGGGCGGCAACGAGTCGTACCCCGATGTGTTCCAGCCGTTCGGTGGTTTCGCCGACGGCATCCGCGTCGAGAACGGCTACGTCGGCCTGCCGGACATTCCGGGCGTCGGCTTCGAGGCCAAGTCTGCCTTGTACGCGGTGATGCGCGAACTGGGCGAGGGTGCCTGACGCATCGACAGCGGGCGGAAAGTCCAACGCCATCGCGGGTCAACCTGCCGTGCATTTGCGGTAGGATGACCCGCTTTTTTTCGGGATAACAATAATGACTGTGCTGGGCGTGCTGTTGGATCTGTTACTGGGCCTGGTGCTCGGCACCATCGGGGGGCTGTTCGGGATCGGCGGTGGTCTGATCGCGATTCCGGTGATCGGCCTGTTCTTCGGCCTCGACCAGCAGATGGCCCAGGGCACGGCGCTGGTGATGGTGGTGCCGAACGTCGTGCTCGCGGTCTGGCGCTACAACCAGCACAACCGCATCGACCTTCGCCAGGCCGCCGCGCTGGCGATTCCCGGCCTCTGCTGCGCGCTGCTGGCGTCGCGCCTGGCGCTGAGCCTGCCGGCCGAGGTGATGCGCCTGTTCTTCGTGGTGTTCCTGCTGGTCCTGGCCTTCTACAACTTCTATCGACTGGTCACCCGCGCGCCCTCGGGCGGTGCGCAGTTGCGCCACGGGCTGTTCGCGCTCGCCGTACTGGGTGCGATTGCCGGCGTGATGGGCGGATTGATGGCGGTGGGCAGCGCGGTGGTCGCCACCCCGGGGCTGACCAGCCTGTTCGGCGCCTCCCAAGTGGTCGCCCAGGGGCTTTCCCTGGCGCTGGCCCTGCCGAGCACCTTCGTGACGCTGGTCAGCTATGCGCTGCATGGCGACGTGGACTGGGCGCTGGGCATCCCGATGGCCATCGGCGGGCTGCTCAGCATCAGCTGGGGTGTGCGCCTGGCGCATACGTTGCCGGAGCAGGCACTGCGGGCCGGTTTCTGCCTGTTCCTGGTGATCAGTGCGGTGGCGCTCTATCTCAAGTGAGCGCCGCGTCGCTCAGAGCTTGAAGCCTTCGGCGATGTGTTCGGCCAGGCATTCGGTAATCGGTCCCTGGCTCGAGGCGTTGCGCAGCAGCATGATGTTAGCCACCGGCAACTCGCAGAGCCCCTCGGCCTCGCCGAGGATGCGCATGTCCGCGGTGATCAGGCTCTGCAGCTGCGCGGTGACGGCCAGCCCGGCGCTGACCACCGCCATGATCGCCGACAGGCTCGGGCTGGTGTAGGCGATGCGGTAGGGCCGGTCGAGGCTGGTCAGCGCGTTGCAGGCCCAGTCGCGGCAGAAACAGTCGGTGTTGAACATCGCCAGGGGAATCGGGTTCTGCTCGTGCGGCGTGAAGCCGTTGGCTTCGGCCCAGACGAAGCGCTCCTGGCGCAGCAGTTGGCCGATTTCCTTGCCCGGCTCACGGGTGACGATGGTCAGGTCGAGGTCCTGCCGCTGCAACAGCTGCAGCGAGGATTCGCAATGCACGTCCACCTGCACCAGTGGATAGGCCTGGGCGAAGCGCGACAGGATTCCCGGCAGAAAGCGCATCACGTAGTCGTCCGGCGTGCCGATGCGCACGGCGCCGATCATGTGCGGTTCGCGCAGCGTGGTGAACACCTCGCCATGCAGCTTGAGGATTCGCCGGGCGAAACCCAGCAGCACCTGGCCTTCCGCCGTCAGCCGGATCTGCCGCCCGTCGCGGGCGAACAGCGAACGCTGCAGCACGTCTTCCTCCAGCCGCTTCATCTGCATGCTCACCGCCGACTGCGTGCGGTTGACCATCTTCGCCGCTCGGGTGAAGCCGCCGTTGTCGGCGATCGCGACGAAGGTGCGCAGCAACTCGGTATCGATGCTGGGGAAGCTGTTCATTCATCAATCTCCAAGATGCTACGCATAAGAAACATTCGTTGGATTGATCTTAAGCTGCAGCCGAGACTGTTGCCAATCCCTTCTCCGATACGCAGTCGATTCGGTGTCGGGCGTGCAGGATCGTCCAAGAGCTCCGGGCTTTCGCCGGATAGATTCCTGGACGAATCAATCGGTCCGCGGACCCGTTCCGCTCGGAGGCAACATGAAAAAACAACAGCAAGGCTACGCCCTGGTAGTGCGCCCAACGTCTTACCTGCCGCTATGGCGGCGGCTGGCACAACGCGTCAGGTCCTGGCACGCGCTTTCGGTACAGCGTCATCGTCTCGCGACCCTGGGCGAGGCGACGTTGAAGGACCTCGGCCTCTCGCGCGCCGATATCGAGCAGGAAATCCATCGCCCGTTCTGGGACGGCCCGGCGGAGAGCGACGTGCTCAGGGACGACCGGCCGCATGATTGAGGTTATTCTTGCCGCCCCTCGGAAACTGTTCACGATCGCGTCAGTTGCGACGTTCCCGGATCGTGAACAGGTTCTCCGGGAGGGTTCTTTCCCGTCAGCCTCCAACAAGGGGATCCGCGTGTCGTTCCAAACCGTTCCCTCCTGCCTGGCCGGAGTCCGTCGATGAGCGGACGCAAGAATGCCGATGTCCAGGCATTCCTCCTGATGGTGCTGCTCTGCGCGATCTGGGGTGGCCAGCAGGTGTCGATCAAGCTGGCCGCCGGCGACATCGCGCCCGTCATGCAGGTGGCGTTGCGTTCGGTTATCTCTGGGTTGCTGATGCTGATTCCGCTGTGCTGGAGCGGCGCCTGGGCCACGGGGAGGGGCACGCGCGCGGTCGGCATGCTCGCCGGTTCGCTGTTCGCCCTGGAGTTCTGTCTGGTCGCCGTCGGGCTGCAATACACGTCGGCCTCGCACATGGTGGTGTTCCTCTACACCGCGCCGATCTTCTCCGCGCTGGGCCTGCACCTGCTGCAGCCCACCGAACGCCTGCGTCCCTTGCAGTGGATGGGTATCGGCCTGTGTTTCGTCGGCATCGGCGTGGCCTTCAGTGGCGGCTTCAGCAAGGCGATGGGTTCGAGCGTGCTGATCGGCGATGCCCTCGGGGTGCTGGCGGGGCTGGCGTGGGGCGCGACCACGGTGGTGGTGCGCTGCTCGAAACTGTCCGACGCACCGCCCAGCCTGACACTGTTCTACCAGCTGTCGATGGCGGTGGTCTTGCTGCTGGCCTACGCCGCGCTGAGCGGGCAACTGGATCACGTCCGACTGACCGGCATCAGCGTCGCCAGTCTGATGTTCCAGGGATTGGTCGTGTCCTTCTTCAGCTTCTTCATGTGGTTCTGGCTGCTGCGCCGCTATCGCGCGGCGAACCTCGGCGTGTTCACCTTCATGACCCCGCTGTTCGGTGTCAGCTTCGGTGTGATGATCCTCGGCGAAAAACTGGCGCCCAGCTTCATCGCCGCCGCGCTGCTGGTGCTGGCCGGTATCGGCCTGGTGAATGGCGAGGCCTTGCTGCGCAAGGCGTTCCGCCTGCGGGCAGTCGGGAGCGCCGATGCGCGGCAGTGATTCGCTCTCGCTGAAGCAGGCCCGGCGCCTGGCATTGTCGGCCCAGCAGTTCGGCAAGCCGATCGGGACGCTCGACACGCGCCGCGTGCGCGGGCTGATCGAACGCCTCGGCGTGTTGCAGATCGACTCGGTCAACGCGCTGGTGCGCTCGCACTACCTGCCGCTGTTCTCCCGCCTGGGCGACTATCCCGCCGCGCTGCTCGAGGAACTGGCCTGGGGTCCGAAACGGCGCCGTTCGCTGTTCGAGTACTGGGGCCACGAGGCCTCGCTGCTGCCTCTCGGTTTCTACCCACTGTTGCGATGGCGGATGCGCCGCGCCGAGCAGGGCATCGGAATCTATGACTGGCTGTCGCGTTTCGGCCGCGAGCATCCGCAGGCCATCGCCCAGGTGCTGCAGACGGTGCGCGAACAGGGGCCGCTGGGCGCCGGCGCGCTCGCCAAACGGGTGGAGAAGGCCGGCCCCTGGTGGGACTGGAGCAAGGAAAAGGCCGCGCTGGAATGGCTGTTCGCCGCCGGCCAGGTGAGCGTGGCCGGGCGCCGAGGCTTCGAACGTCTCTACGACCTCACCGAGCGCGTGCTGCCCGCGGCGCTGGTCAACGCGCCCGAACTGGAGACGGCGCAGGCGCAACGCGGCCTGCTGCTGCATGCGATGCAGGCGCTGGGTGTCGCCACGGAAAAGGACCTGCGCGACTATTTCCGGCTGACCCCGGCGGACAGCAAGGCGCGTCTGGCGGAGCTGGTCGAGGCCGGCACGTTCCGGCGCTTCAGCGTCGAGGGCTGGCAGACGCCGGCATACTGCCTCGGCGAGCCGCGTATCCCGCGCAAGGTGGAGGCCAGCGCGCTGCTGTCGCCGTTCGATTCGCTGGTCTGGGAGCGGGCGCGCACCGAACGGCTGTTCGATTTCCGCTACCGGCTAGAGATCTACACCCCGGCGCACAAGCGCGTGTACGGCTACTACGTGCTGCCGTTCCTGCACGGCGAACGCCTCGTCGGCCGCGTCGACCTGCGCGCCGAGCGCGCCCATGGCCGCCTGGCGGTGCACGGCGTGCATGCGGAAAGTACGGGGTTGGACGATGCGGCGCTGGCCGCGCTCGCCGGCCAGCTACGACCGATGGCCGGCTGGCTGGGCCTGCCGGAGGTGGCGTTGACCGGCAGTGGAGAGCTGGACGCGCGGCTCCGGGCCGCGCTCTAGAAGCTCAGCGGCGAACCTGTTTCAGCGTCTCGGCGATCATGAAGGCCAGTTCCAGCGACTGGTCGGCATTGAGCCGCGGGTCGCAATGGGTGTGGTAGCGATCGGATAGACCGTCCTCGGTGATCGGCCGGGCGCCTCCGATGCATTCGGTGACGTTCTGCCCGGTCATCTCGATGTGGATGCCGCCGGCGTAGCTGCCCTCGGCCTGGTGCACGTCGAAGAACTGCTTCACCTCGCCGAGAATCTGCGCGAAGTCGCGTGTCTTGTAGCCGCTGGACGCCTTGATGGTGTTGCCGTGCATGGGGTCGGAGCTCCACAGCACCTGGCGGCCTTCGCCCTGCACGGCGCGAACCAGGCGCGGCAGATTGGCTTCGACCTTGTCCGCACCCATGCGCACAATCAGGTTGAGGCGGCCCGGATCGTTCTCCGGGTTGAGGATGTCGATCAGGCGGATCAGTTCGTCGGTGTCCATGCTCGGGCCGACCTTGACGCCGATGGGGTTGCCGACGCCGCTGAGGAATTCCACGTGGGCACCGTCCAGTTGGCGCGTGCGGTCGCCGATCCAGAGCATGTGCGCCGAGCAGTCGTAGCATTCGCCGGTCAGGCTGTCGCGACGGACGAAGGCTTCCTCGTAGTTCAGCAGCAGCGCCTCGTGAGCGGTGAAGAAACTCGCTTCGCGCAGTTGCGGTGCGCTGTCCAGGCCGCAGGCGCGCATGAACGCGAGGGTCTCGTCGATGCGGTCGGCGAGCTGGCTGTAGCGTTCGGTCAGCGCCGAGTTGGCGATGAAGTCCAGGTTCCACTTGTGCACCTGGTGCACGTCGGCGAAACCGCCCTGGGCGAAGGCGCGCAGCAGGTTGAGGCTGGCGGTGGACTGGTGATAGGCCTGCAGCAGGCGCTCCGGGTCCGGGATGCGGCTCTTCTCGTCGAAGCCGATGCCGTTGACGATGTCGCCGCGGTACGCCGGCAGGGTCACACCGTCGATGGTCTCGTTGCCGGAGGAGCGCGGCTTGGCGAATTGCCCGGCCATGCGTCCGACCTTCACCACCGGGCAGCCGGCGGCGAAGGTCATGACGATTGCCATCTGCAGCAGCACCTTGAAGGTGTCGCGAATCTTCGCCGCGGAGAACTCGAAGAAGCTTTCCGCGCAATCGCCGCCCTGCAGCAGGAAGGCGCGACCGTGGGTGACCTCGGCGAACTGCCGGCGCAGCTCGCGCGCCTCGCCGGCGAACACCAGCGGCGGGTAGCTGGCCAGCGTGCGCTCGACCTGTGCCAGGTGCGCGGCGTCGGGGTATTCGGGTTGCTGCTGGATTGGCTTGCTTCTCCAGCTATCGGGGCTCCAGGTCTGGCTCATTGCGTGCTCTGTTCGTCGAAGGGCGGCGGTGCGGCATGGTAACCGATCATCCGCCGGGCCGCCGATAGAGCGCCTGTATGGCGGCGGGGTGAAATCGCCTCGCGCAGCCTCTAAGATGCGCCGAGCCAACGAGGAGTCGGGAATGGAACGAGAGGAACGCCTGCTGGCCGAAGTGCACGACGACTTCGGCCTGATCCGGGTGCTGGAGGTGGGCGATTATCGCTTCCTCGAATTCGGGGATTCGGTCGAGCAGAGCTGCGTGTTCGTCCGCGATCCGAGTTGGCTGGAGTACGACTACACCCGCGCCATGCTGATCGGCGCGCTCTGCCACGAGGCGCCGGAAACCGCGCTGTTCCTCGGCCTGGGTGCCGGCAACCTGACCCAGGCGTGCCTGCGCTTCCTGACGCTGGAGGATGTCGAGGTCATCGAACTGCGCCCCGACGTGCCGCGGCTCGCCATGGAATTCCTCGGCCTGACCGACGATCCGCGGCTGACCATCCGCATCGGCGACGCGCTGGATTTGCTGGACTCGGCGGAAACCGCCGACCTGATCTTCGTCGACCTTTATACCGACCAGGGGCCGGGCGTCGGCCACCTGGCCTGGAAATTCCTCGAAGCCTGCCAGCTCAAGCTCAATCCGGGCGGCTGGCTGGTGATCAACCAGTGGGCCACCACCGACGGCAAGCCGCTGGGCGCGGCGCTGCTGCGCGGCCTCTTCCATCGGCATTACTGGGAGTGTCCGGTGAAGGAGGGCAACGTCATCCTGCTGGTGCCGGCCGACCTCGAGCAGTCGCTCGACATGGACGCCCTGCGATCACGCTGCAAGGCACTGGAAGGTCGGCTCGGTTATTCGCTGGATTCGCTGCTCGCCGCGTTGCGCCCCTCGAGCTAGAGCGGCGGGTCGAACCCGCCGTGTGTCAGGTCTCGCCCGATACCCGACTGCAATGGTCCGGAACTTGCTCTGCATGATGTCGCATTGATATCAGATTCGATGTGCCTCGTTCGCAGAAGTCAAGGAGTCGGGCCATGTATCTTCGCAGTGAATCCATGCAGCTAACCTCCGCCGAAAAAAGCTGGTTACCGGTGTTCGGCAAGACCGGGAAACTGGCGATGGGCTGGGCCTGCCGCGCCAACCGTTCGATCTATCCCATTATCGAGCAGACGTTCGAGGGCATCGCCGAGACCCGCGTGAAGCTCCTGCAGAACTGGACGCAGGAGCAGTGGGACCATCTGGCCGAGCTGGCGACCACCCTAGCCCGCGAGTTCGACGCCCTGGACCCGCGCGTACTTGGCGAAAAACTGCTCCAGGCCAGGGATTTCTCGGAGCTTTTCGTCGTCTCGCCAGGTGGCGAGGTGATCGCCTCGACGCACCAGGCGCACTGCAACGGCAAGGATCTCGACCCGCGTGCACTGTCGCAGGGCCTCAGGCAGCCTTTCCTGCACGGCCCCTACACCGATCCGCTGACTCTGAAGATCGGGCCTTCCTCCTCACGCTTCCACGATGAAGTGACGCTGATGTTCTATCAGCCGCTGGTGCTCGACGGCACCACCCTGGGCTGCCTGTGTGGCCGCGTGCCGAACGATGTGCTGGGCGATCTGATCCAGCGCGAGGCCGGGCACATCTATACGGAGTCCGGCGACAACTACCTGTTCATGGTGCGTTCGAATTTCGACCCCTCCATCCAGCCGGGCGTGGCGCTGTCCCGCTCGCGCTTCGAGGATGACACCTTCACCCTCGGCGAAAACCTGCGCAGCGGCGTCAATACCGATTGGGGCCCGGTGCGCATCCAGCGCCACACCGAGCTGGAGCTGCGCTTCATCGACCCGGCGACCAAGCAGTTGCACCCCGGCGTGCGGGAGACCATCCGCAACGGCTCGAACCTGTTCGTCACCTATCCCGGCTACTCGGATTACCGGCACATACCGGTGATCGGCAAGGGCGTCACCTTCCAGTTGCCCGGCTCGCCGGACCGCTGGGGAATGATGTGCGAGGCGGACCTGGAAGAGGTCTATCGGCGCCGCTCGCTGAGCTTCAACCTGATGAAGCCTTACGTTTTCACCATGCTGGGCGTGCTCGGCTGCAATTTCATCGTGCAGCATTACAGCGGCCTCAGCCTGGCCTGGATCGACGGGTTGCAGCTGCTGAGCATGCTGTTCGCCGCGTTGCTGTTCACCACCCTGGGCCCGAGGCGGCTGGCGGCGCGGATGAACGAGCTCACCGGGGTCATCCGCACGCTCGCCGAGGGCGAAGGCAATCTCAGCCAGCGCCTGGACGTCGCGCACATGGCGAACGACGAGACCGGCGACATGGGACGCTGGATCAACAGTTTCATCGACAACCTGGACGGCATCGTCGGACAGGTGATCAATGCGTCCCTCACTGTCGGCAGGACCAACGAGATGATGCTTGGGCGCAGCCAGGAGGCGAACATGACGTCCGGCGAAGTCGCGGAGGCGGTCCATCGCATGATGGTCATCGTCGAGGGGCAACTGGGCGAAATCCAGCAGGCGTCGATGACCGCGGAAGAGATGAAGCGGGCGATGGACGAGGTGGTCGGCCGCGCCCGCGAGCAGTTCCAGGCCGTGCGCGCCGGCACGCAGAACATCCGCGACGTGGTCGAGCGCTCGTCCAGCAGCGTGCAGATGCTCGACAGCCGCATGTCGCAGATCGGCAGTATCGTCGGGCTGATTTCGGACATCACCAACCAGACCAACCTGCTGGCCCTCAACGCCGCCATCGAGGCTGCACGTGCCGGCGACCATGGACGCGGCTTTGCGGTGGTCGCCGACGAGGTACGCACCCTGGCGGCGCGCACGTCCAAGGCGGCAGAGGAGATACGCCAGGTGGTCGAAGGACTGCAGGGCGAAACCCAGCAGGCCGTAGCGTTCATGGAGGAGGGCGTGAAGGATGTCGACGACAGCCTGCGCCTGGCCGAGGAAGCCTCGTCGGAGAACGTCCAGTTGCACCAGGCGGTCGAGCGGATGTTCAACATCATCCAGCAGCTCAACGAGAGCAGCCTGGACTACGGCAAGACCATCCAGCAGGTCGACCAGGCGTCCGGAGAAATGCGCCAGACCGTCATCGTGCTGCAGAACAGCGCTGAAACCGTGCGGCTGAATGCCAACAAGCTGCAGAAGCTGGTCGGCCAATTCGAGGTCAGCTCGGTAGGGGGCTTGTCGGCCGCCTACTGAGGCGGATGGCGACTCCAGGAAGGCGGCCACGCCTGCTGGCCGAAGGCCTCTAGCCTGGGGGCTTCAGGCCGCTCTGCTGAATCTTCGCGCGACGCGCGGGTCAGAATGCTTCGCCACCGAGGCGTTCGATCCGGGGGCGCGCAGTAGCAGGACTTGCTTCGGCGTTGGCTAAGTACGCGTCGTCCATCGAAAAAACCTGCCCACAGGTCAGGTTTTTCCGGTATGATGCGCGCCCGCCGTAAAGCCGGCCCCGTTACTGTGCACCTCACGAAGCGCTGCTTCGGTTGCACACGCAAGGCGGGCATCTAGTTTCATTCATTCATCACGCGTTCTCGCAAATTCTCGCCGACCAGGCTGCCAGGGTGACCCAAAAGGTCCTACACGGCATGTGCAGCCTTGGAACAATGGGTCTTTGCGGATGCACACGAGGCAGACCCATGACCCAGGAACTCGGCGGCTTCGCCGCGCTCGGACTCAATCCCAACGTACTCGCAGCGGTTATCGCAACCGGCTACGAAGAGCCGTCGGCCATCCAATTGCAGTCGATTCCGGTGATCCTCGCCGGCCACGACATGATCGGCCAGGCGCAGACCGGTACCGGCAAGACCGCGGCTTTCGCCCTGCCGATCCTGTCGCGGATCGACCCGGCCAAGAAAGAACCCCAGGCGCTGATCCTCGCGCCGACCCGCGAGCTGGCCCTGCAGGTCGCCACCGCGTTCGAAACCTACGCCAAGCAGATGCCCGGCCTGAACGTCATCGCCGTCTACGGCGGCGCGCCGATGGGCCCGCAGCTCAAGGCCATCCGCCAGGGCGCCCAGGTCATCGTCGCCACGCCGGGTCGCCTGGTCGACCACCTGCGTCGTGACGAGAAGGTCCTGTCGACCATCCAGCACCTGGTGCTCGACGAAGCGGACGAAATGCTCAAGCTCGGCTTCATGGACGACCTCGAAGTGATCTTCCAGGCCATGCCGGAGTCCCGCCAGAGCGTGCTGTTCTCCGCCACGCTGCCGCACTCGATCCGCTCCATCGCCGAAAAGCACCTGAAAGAGCCGAAGCACGTCAAGATCGAGACCAAGACCCAGACCGTGACCGCGATCGAGCAGGCGCACCTGATGGTGCACGCCGACCAGAAAGTCGCCGCCGTCTGCCGCCTGCTGGAGGTCGAGGACTTCGACGCCCTGATCGCCTTCGTGCGCACCAAGCAGGCCACCCTGGACCTGGCGTCGGCGCTGGAAGCCAAGGGCTACAAGGTGGCGGCACTGAACGGCGACATCGCGCAGAACCAGCGTGAGCGCGTCATCGAATCGCTCAAGGATGGCCGTCTGGACATCGTCGTCGCCACCGACGTCGCCGCCCGTGGCCTGGACGTGCCGCGCATCACCCACGTGATGAACGTCGACATGCCCTACGATCCGGAGTCCTACGTGCACCGCATCGGCCGTACCGGCCGCGCCGGGCGTGCCGGTCGCGCGCTGCTGCTGGTCACCCCGCGCGAGCGCCGCATGCTGCAGGTCATCGAGCGCGTCACCGGGCAGAAAGTCGCCGAGGTGCGCCTGCCCGACAACCAGCAGGTGCTCGATGCGCGCATCCGCAAGCTGACCACCAGCCTTTCGCCCCTGGTGGCCGATGCCGAAGCCAGCCACGGCGATCTGCTCGACCGTCTGATCGCCGACATCGGCTGCAGCCCGCGTGCCCTCGCCGCAGCGCTGTTGCGCAAGGCCACCAACGGCCAGGCGCTGACCCTTGCCGAAGTCGAGCGCGAGCAGCCGCTAGTGCCGAGCTCCAGCGCTCCGCGCGAACGCCGTGAGCGTGACGGCGAGCGCAGCGGCGAACGCCGTGCGCCGGTTCCTCTGGCTGAAGGTCGCGTGCGTTGCCGCACCGCGCTGGGTACTCGCGACGGCATCGCCGCGAAGAACCTCCTCGGCGCCATCCTCAACGAGGGTGGTCTGGCTCGCGAAGCCATTGGCCGCATCCAGATCCGCGAGAGCTTCAGCCTGGTGGAGCTGCCGGAAGACGGCCTGGACCGCCTCCTGGGCAAGCTCAAGGACACCCGTGTTGCCGGCAAGCAGCTGAAGCTGCGTCGCTATCGCGAGGATTGATCCTTCGCTGAACGAAAAAGCCCCGCCGTTGCGGGGCTTTTTCATGGGTGCTGGAAAGTGCTGCGCTCAGTCGAAGCGGTAGATGTCCATCCCCAGTGCGCCTAGGGTGAAGCCGGCGTGTGCGACGCTGAACGCCGGCCCGCCAGCCGCGCGGGCGAAATACAGCGGCAGCAGGTGTTCATCGCTGGGGTGATTGCGCACCGCGAATGGCGCCTGGCGACGGTAGTCGAGCAGCGCGGCCTCGTCGTCGCCGGCCAGTCGCTCGACCATCCAGTCGCGAAACGCGCTCGCCCAGGGCTCGATGCGGTCCGGCCCGGCGTGCCAGTCCAGTTCGCCAAGGTTATGGGTGATGCTCCCGGAGCCAACGAGCAGTACGTCGCTCTCACGCAGGCCGGCGAGCGCGCGCCCGACCTGCTGCTGGAAAGCCGGGCCGCGGCGCGACGGCAGGGAAAGCTGCAGCACCGGGATATCCGCCTGCGGGTACATCAGCCGCATCGGCACCCAGGCGCCATGGTCGCGGGGGCGCTGCGGGTCGAGCTGGGCATCGAGCCCGGCCTGGCGGAGCTGCGCGATCACCTCGTCGGCCAGGCCCGGCGCGCCCGGTGCCGGGTAGTCGACGGCGTACAACGCCGGCGGGAAGCCGTAGAAGTCGTGCCAGGTTTCCGGCTGCACGGCATTGCCGACCAGCAGGTCGGGGCTTTCCCAGTGCGCGGATACCACCAGCACCGCTCGCGGGCGCGGAAGGCTGGCGGCCAGGCGCGCCAGGGCCGGACCACTGGCGCCGGGTTCCAGGGCGAGCATCGGCGAACCGTGGGAAATGAACAGGCTGGGCAGCATGGTGAACTCCTTGATCAGGCCTTCATCTTCGGCAGCGCCGCGCGGTGTTTCCAGCGGAAAATTCCAATGCGTATGAACGAATTCGCCGATGCAGCGAAGAACGGAGCGATGATCGTGGCGATGCGCCGACATGCGTCGCGACAATGAAAAAACGGCGCCCTGGGGCGCCGTTTTCGTCATCGCGATCGATCAGTTCTGGAAGCGTTTCAGCACCAGGGTGGCGTTGGTCCCGCCGAAGCCGAAGCTGTTGCTCATCACTGTGTCGATCTTGGCGTTCTCGCGGGTCTTCAGCAGGATCGGCAGGTCGCCGACCTCGGCGTCCAGCTCGTCGATGTTGGCCGATCCGGCCATGAAGTTGCCTTCCATCATCAGCATGCAGTAGATCGCTTCCTGGACGCCGGCGGCGCCGAGGGAGTGACCGGACAGGCTCTTGGTGGAGCTGATCGCCGGGGCCTTGTCACCGAACATGTTGCGCACGGCCTTGATTTCGGCGACGTCGCCCACCGGCGTGGAGGTGCCATGGGTGTTCAGGTAGTCGATCGGTTGGTCGACGGTGCTCATCGCCAGCTGCATGCAGCGCAGCGCGCCTTCACCGCTCGGCGCGACCATGTCGTAGCCGTCGGAGGTGGCGCCGTAGCCAACGATTTCGGCGTAGATCTTCGCGCCGCGCTTGAGGGCGTGTTCGAGTTCCTCGACCACCACCATGCCGCCGCCACCGGCGATGACGAAACCGTCACGCTTGGCGTCGTAGGCGCGCGAGGCTTTTTCCGGCGTGTCGTTGTACTGGGTGGAGAGGGCGCCCATGGCGTCGAACAGGCAGCTCTGGCTCCAGTGCTCTTCTTCACCGCCGCCGGCGAAGACCATGTCCTGCTTGCCCAGCTGGATCTGCTCCATGGCGCTGCCGATGCAGTGCGCGCTGGTGGCGCAGGCCGAGGAGATCGAGAAGTTGACGCCCTTGATCTTGAACGGCGTGGCCAGGCAGGCGGAAACGGTGCTGCCCATGGTGCGGGTGACGCGGTATGGGCCGATGCGCTTGACGCCTTTCTCGCGCAGCGTGTCGATGGCTTCCATCTGGTTCAGCGTCGAGGCACCGCCGGAACCGGCGATCAGGCCGACGCGCGGCGAGGAGATCTGCTCCTCGCTCAGGCCGGCGTCTTCGATGGCCTGCTGCATCGCCAGGTAGGCGTAGGCGGCGGCATCGCCCATGAAACGGAACAGCTTGCGGTCGATCAGTTCTTCGAGGTTCAGCTGCACCGAGCCGGAGACGTGGCTGCGCAGGCCCATCTCGGCGTATTCCGGGTTGAAGCGGATCCCTGCACGGCCGGCGCGCAAGTTGGCTGAGACGGTGTCTTTGTCATTGCCCAGGCAGGAAACGATACCCAGACCGGTGATTACGACGCGGCGCATGCGGATAACCCTTAAAAATTGTCAGTGGATGTGAACAGGCCGACGCGCAAGCCTTCGGCACTGTAGATCTCGCGGCCATCGACGCTTACCGAGCCATCGGCGATGGCGAGGATCAGCGAGCGGTTGATGGTGCGTTTGATATGGATGTTGTAGGTGATCTTCTTGGCGGTCGGCAGGACCTGGCCGAAGAACTTCACCTCGCCCGACCCCAGCGCACGGCCGCGGCCCGGATTGCCCTGCCAGCCGAGGTAGAAACCGACCAGTTGCCACATGGCGTCGAGGCCCAGGCAGCCCGGCATGACGGGGTCACCCTCGAAATGGCAGGCGAAAAACCACAGGTCAGGGTTGATGTCGAGCTCTGCGACTATCTCACCCTTGCCGTACTTGCCGCCGCTTTCGCTGATGTGAACGATGCGATCGATCATCAGCATGTTGGGGGCGGGCAGTTGCGCATTACCCGGACCGAAAAGCTCGCCGCGGCTGCAGGCAAGCAGGTCTTCGTAGGTAAAGGCGTGTTGTTTGGTCATGCGAGCTCCTCAATGGTCCCGTGCGTGAAGACCGGGGTGGATCGTCGTCCTGGCGACGGCAGCGCATGCCGTCAGCCTAGTCATAGACTGCGCGGCCTGGCTGAAAGTCACAGCGCAGCGAGTACAGTCGTACACTTGCATTGTCGCCGATTCGGCGGGCGTGCGGCACTTTATCATTACTCACCGCTTCCGAACGGGCGGGGCGGCAGCCAGCGCAGCAACAACTGCTGCAGCTCTGCCCGTTTGAATGGTTTCGCGAGGTAATCGTTCATCCCGGCTTCCAGGCAGCGTTCGCGGTCACCCTGCAGGGCGTTCGCCGTCAGCGCGATGATCGGCAGCATCGCGCGACCTTCGAGCCGGCGGATGCGACGTGTCGCCTCATAGCCGTCCAGGCCGGGCAGGCGGCAGTCCATCAGGATCACGTCGAATTCGTTGCGTTCGGCTTCGCGCACCGCCTGCACGCCGTCGTCGACCAGCGCGACGGTGTAACCGAGGCTGCGCAGCATCGCCTCGATGACCGTCTGGTTGACCGGATTGTCTTCCACCAGCAGCACGCGCTGGCCGCTGCCGGTACTGCCGACGACGGCGCGCTGGCCGTGACCACCAGGCACCTGCTGGCGGAACGGCAGGGGAATCTCCAGAGTGAATACCGAGCCTTGCGCCGCCTGGCTTTCCGCGCGCAGCGTGCCGCCCATGCGCTCTGCCAGCGTCCGCGCGATCGGCAGCCCGAGGCCGGTGCCGCCGTAGCGGCGGGAGATGGAACTGTCGGCCTGCTGGAAGGCGTCGAACATGTGCTCGAGCCGCTCCGGTGGGATACCGATGCCGCTGTCCTTCACCGCGCAGGTGAGCCAGAGCACTTCGGCATCCAGCGGCTGCCAGCGCACCTCCACCAGGATCTGGCCTTCCTCGGTAAACTTCAGCGCGTTGCCGATCAGGTTGACGAGAATCTGCCGGATGCGTGTCGGATCGCCCTGTACCTGAAGCCATTCCAGCCCTGGCTGGGTATCGATGCGCAGCTCCAGGCCGCGCTGCGCGGCGCTGTGCTGGAAGACCATGGCCGATGTCTGGATCAACTCGAAGAGCGAGAAGGGAATCCGCTCCAGCTCCAGCGCATCGCGCTCGATACGCGAGAAATCGAGGATGTCGTTGATCACCTTGAGCAGATGCTCGGTGGATTCGCTGGCCAGCGCGGCGTATTCCTCCTGCTCACGGGTCATCTCGGTGGTTTCCAGCAGTTGCAGCATGCCCAGCACGCCATTCATCGGTGTGCGCAACTCGTGGCTCATCATCGCCAGAAAGTCGGATTTCGCCCGGTTGGCCTGCTCGGCTTCCTCGCGGGCGTTGGTCAGCTGGGCGATGGTGCCTTCCTGTTCGGCGCTGGCCTGGGCGAGGCCGTCGGCCAGGCGGTTGATGTGCCGCGCCAGGTCGCCCAGCTCATGTTCGTCGACTTCCGGTAGCTGGGTCTCGAAACGACCCGCGCGGATCGCCTGCACCGCCTGGCCCATCGCGCTGATCGGTTCGGCGAGGCGCAGCGACAGCCGGCGCGCCAGCATGAAGGTGAAGACCAGCGCGAACAGCGCCAGCGCGGCGGCTTTCAGGAGGATTTCCTGCTGGCGGCTGCTGAACGCATCGTTGGACATGCCGACCACCACGCGGCCGAGGTGCTCGCTATCAGCCAGCGGCGGTATTTCCGGCTCACCGGTCAGGCTTGCCTCGTCATCGGGAAACACCAGCGCCTGCAGGCGTATGGGCGCCTGGAAGGTCGCCGAGGATTTCCCTCCGCTATCCCGGCCTCCGCGTTCGAGATAGACCAGGACCTTGTCGTCGCGGTCGCGTACCTCGAGATAGCGCACATGGGGCGTTTCCATCGTCGCCTTGAGCAGGCTGCGCAGGACCGGCAGGTTTCCGGAAATCACCCCGTATTCGCAGGCCGGCGCCAACTGGTCGGCGATCAACTGGCCGGTGTGCTGCAGCTCCTGCTGCAGGTCCTGCAGGCGGGTAAAGGTGAACAGACCAGTGAGCAGCAGGGTCAGCAACAGCGCCGGCCCCACGCTGATCAGCTGCGTCCGGGTATGGATATCCCAGCTCGGTCGGAACTTCATCGGCTGTGTTCTCCTGCTGCCAGGCGCCTCGCCAGTTCGGCGTCATCGTCCAGGGCGATGCCCAGGGCGCGTGCGACCTGGGGGTTGCTGAGCACTTTGAAATGCGTCGGATAGAGCGCTCTCGGCCAGCTCGCGGGGGGCTGGTCGAGCAGTTCATCGAGGCTTTGCAGCCAGTCGTCCTGGTCGCTGTAGGTGCTGCTCAGGCTACCGGCTCGGACGAAGGGCGCGTTGGGGCCGATCAGCGCGCGCTGGCGGGCGTAGCTGGTCAGCAGGAGGCTCTTGGCGGTCAGCGGGTTGTACAGGCTGGGCGCCTCGAAGCCGAGCAGCACCTCGCTGTCGTTGAGCAGCTCCAGGAGTGGACGGCTGTCGCGCGGGTTGGGCCATTCCCGAGCGACGATCTCCAGCTGCAGGGGCGCCGCGGCCTGGCGCAACGGTTCGAGCAGGTGCTGGCTGTCTACGTCGAAAAGCACGCCGACCCGGCGCACATGGGGGAGCAGCAGGCGCAGCAGTTTCAACTGGCGATCCAGCGGCGGATCGTTCCACAGCAGCGTGACGTTTTCCGGCCGCTGGCCGTTCAGCCAGCGGCGAGCCTCCAGGCGGTTGACCCGCATGATCAGGGTGGGCGATTCGATGGCCGTTTTGAGGCGCCACGCGAGGGCGTCTTCGCCGATCAGGATCAGCCGGGTGGTCGGTGGCGGAAGCGGGCCGATCGCTAGTTCGCCGATCGGCACGAAGCGCACCTGATCTTCAGGCCGCTGCGCCGCCAGTGCGGCAGTGAACTGGCGCACCGCGGGAGCGTCCTGGGCGCTGAGGATGATCTCGGCGGCATCCGCGCCGCGCAGCGCGAGGACGAGCAGCATCGACACGCAGGCCAGCGTGGCGTTCAGCAGACTCGTCCTTGAGGAGGGGCGCATCTCAGAAGCCCAGTTCGGCGCTGAGGTAGAACTGCTGGCGGTCGTCGTAGAGGTTTTCTTTCCAGGTCAGTGCCTCGTCGTCCAGCCGCTGTTGCAGTACGCCGGCGATCTGCAGGTCGGTGCTGCCGAGGCGCACGCGCCTGGCCAGGCGAAGGTCGAGCCGCTCGAAACGTCGTTCGTTGAGGGCGTCGGCACCGTAATAGATGATGCTGCTCGACCAGCCGTGGGCCCACTCGCGCATCCAGGCCGCCGACCCGCTGTTGCGTGCCGAAAGGCGCAGGTCGCGGTCTTCGGTGCCGGACTGGTCGACATAGGCGTACGTCAGGCGCACGCGGTCGCTGGCGCTCAGGCGCCAGTCCGCCTGCAGTTCGGCGCCCTGGAAACTCATGCTGTTGGCGTTGCTGGGGGTGTAGCCATCGCTGGTGAAGGCCTCGCTGATCATGTCGCTCACGTCTTCACGGAACAGCTTCAGGTCGATGCTCAACCCCAGGTTGGAGAACAGTCCGTTGTAGCCGAGCTCGCGCGAGCGCATGTGCTCCTCCTTGAGGCCACCCGTACCTGTGACCCTGGAGAAATAATAGGCGCTGTTCTGGCCGTTCACGCTCGGCGAAAGGTTGCTCACCTCATAGCGCAGGTCGAGGTTGTTCTCTGCCATGTCGGGGGTGCGCACGGCTTCGGAATACACCGCGCGCAAGCCGTGGCTGGGGGTGATCAGGTAGTTCACCGCGAGGCGCGGGGTAAGCGATTCGCCGCTGTTGCGGTCGTTCTCCAGCATCGCGCCGCCCTGCAGGATCCAGTGCGGGTCGATCGTCCACTCGAGGTGCGCGAAGGTGCGCAGGATGTCGTTGTCCAGCTTGCCGCCGAAGTAGGTGTCCGACGCCACTTCCTCGCGGCGGTACCCGGCGCCGCTGAGCAGGCGCAGGCTGTCGGTGACGCTGTAGGTGTCCTGCAGTTCGAGGTCGTAGCGGGTTTCTCGGATGTTCTGGTTGACGTCGCCGCAGACGGCCGGCTGCTGCGTGGTCACCTGTTCTTGCATCTGTTGCAGCACCTGTTGCGCCAGGGCTGCTTCCGTCACTGTGGTGCCGGCAGGTAGTGGGCGGGTAGGGAAGCGGAATACCCGCTTGGTCAGTACCGGATTCAGGCTCCAGAGCTCGGCGAGCTGCGGGCTGAAGGCCAGAGCGGCGTCACAGGCCACCCATTCCTGCTTGCGGTCCCAGTGCTGCGCCGCTCCCTGGATGTAAAGGCTGTGGCGCGGGTTCATGTCGAAGGTCCAGCGCATCGAGCCGGCATAGTCGCGGGCGACCACGTCGGAGTTGTTGTCCCCCGGCGCGATGCCGCCCGGAATCAGCCTGTCGAACACCGGCTCATAGTTGTAGGGCCGCTGGTTGGTTCCTTCCTTGGCCGCCAACTGCCAGTCGAGCGTCTGCTGCGCATCGAGGCGGTGAGTGGTGGAGAGGTTGAAACGGTTGGCGCGGGTGCTGTCGCGGAAGTCGTTGCCTTCGTCGTCATGGTCGAAACCGTCGTCCTGCAGCCCGGAGAGCGACAGGCGCATGTCGCCGTCCTGCCAGTTGAAGCCCTGGCTGGCGTACCAGTCGTTCACGCCACGCTTGCCGCGGGTGACCTTCAGGCGCGTGCCGATGCTCTCGGACGGCGAGCGGGTGATGATGTTGATCACACCCATCAGCGCGTTGGCACCGTAGCTGACCGTATTCGGCCCGCGAAACACCTCGATCCGATCGATGTCTTCCAGGGCCACCGGAATGTCCGCCCAGTCCACCGTCGCCAGGCCGGCGCGGTATACCGAGCGGCCGTCGATCAGTACCTGCATGCGCCGCGCTTCGCTGACGCTGCTGCCGTGATAGTTGACCATGCCCTGGTTGCCGGACAGGTAGCCGACCATCATCCCCGGCACCAGCCGCATCAACTCCGGCACGCTTCGCGCGCCGCTGGACTCGATCAGTTGCCGGTCAAGCAGGGTCACGCTGCCGGGAACGGCGGCGGGCGACTGCTTGAGTCGGGTCGCGGTGAGAATCTGCGGCACGCTTTCGCCGTCGGCGAAGAGGTCTTCGGCAGCTGCCGGATGGGTCGTGGCCAGCGCCAGCAGCGCGAAGGAGAAGGGGAGCGAAGGGCGTAGTGGCACGACGGCGATCATCGGGGGCAGCAAAGCGCGCATGTTAACCGAGCGGCCGGGCTTTGCCAGCGCACCGCGGTGGCATTTGGCCGTGCCACTGGTCGCTTCAACGGCGCGCCGTATAATGGATGCCGATTGCCATAACCCTGCGGACCTTCCATGACAGCACAGCAACCCATCGCGGTCCTCGGTGGCGGCAGCTTCGGCACCGCCATCGCCAACCTTCTGGCCGAGAACGGCCAGGCGGTCCGCCAATGGATGCGCGACCCCGAGCAGGCCGAGGCGATTCGCCAGAACCGCGAAAACCCGCGTTATCTCAAGGGCATCAAGGTGCATCCGGCGGTGGAACCGGTCACCGATCTGGCCGCCACGCTCGAGGCCAGCCATCTGCTGTTCGTTGCGCTGCCCTCGAGCGCGCTGCGCAGCGTGCTGTCGCCGGTGGCCGATCGATTGAGCGGCAAGTACCTGGTCAGCACCACCAAGGGCATCGAGGCGCAGAGCTTTCTGCTGATGAGCCAGATCCTCGAGGAGATCGCCCCGGAGGCTTCCATCGGGGTGATTTCCGGGCCGAACCTGGCCCGCGAAATCGCCGAGCACGCCCTCACCGCGACGGTCGTCGCCAGCGAAAACGCCGACCTCTGCAGCCGCGTGCAGCAGGTTCTGCACGGCCGCACGTTCCGCGTTTACGCCAGCCAGGACCGCTTCGGCGTCGAGTTGGGCGGCGCGCTGAAGAACGTCTACGCGATCATCGCCGGAATGGCCGTGGCACTGGGCATGGGCGAAAACACCAAGAGCATGCTGATCACCCGCGCACTGGCCGAGATGACCCGGTTCGCGGTGAAGCTGGGCGCCAATCCGATGACCTTTCTCGGCCTGGCCGGAGTCGGCGACCTGATCGTTACCTGTTCCTCGCCGAAGAGCCGCAACTACCAGGTCGGCTTCGCCCTCGGCGAAGGGCTCAGCCTGGAGCAGGCGGTCAATCGCCTCGGCGAAGTGGCGGAGGGCGTCAACACCATCAAGGTGCTGCGTGCCAAGGCCGAGGAACTGCGGGTCTACATGCCACTGGTCGCCGGTCTTCACGCGATCCTCTTCGAGGGCCGTACCCTGGCCCAGGTCATCGAGGCCCTGATGCGCGCCGAGCCGAAGACCGACGTGGACTTCATCTCGATCAGCGATTTCTGAACCCAAGGAGCTGTACATGAACGACGCCAAACCGCGCCGTGAATCCCTTGTGCTGCGGATTCTCTGGATGCTGCTGTTCTTTTTCGTCTGGCAGGTGACCGAGGTCCTGCTGGCGCTGCTGGTGGTGGCGCAGGTGGTGTTCCGCCTGATCAACGGCGCGCCGAGCGGTGCGCTGATGGACTTTGGCGACAGCCTCGCGCAGTACCTGGCGCAGATCGGTCGCTTCGGCGCCTTTCACACCGACAGCAAGCCCTGGCCGTTCGCCGACTGGCCGACGCCGCGTGTCGCCGATGGCGAAGCCCCGCTGCGTCCGGTCGAGCCGCTGAGCCGCGACGAGGCACAACCGTGAGGGTGTACCTGCTGCGACACGGCGAGGCCGAGGCACCGCGTACCAACGATGCGCGCCGCGCACTGACCGAACACGGTCGCGACGAAGTCCGCGCCAGCGCGTCGTTGCTTGCCGAAAGACCGTTGCAGGCGATCCTCGCCAGCCCCTACGTGCGCACCCAGCAGACCGCCGAGCTGGTGGCGACCCAGCTCGGCTACCGCGGGGTGATCGAGAGCGCCGATTGGCTGACCCCCGACAGCGATCTGCGCGAAGCCCTCGACCGCCTGAACGAGCGCAGCGAAGACGAACTGCTGCTGGTCACCCATCAGCCCCTGGTCGGCGCGCTGGGCGGGCTGCTGGTCCACGGCCACCGCCAGCAGCCGCTGCCCATGAGCACCGCGAGCCTGGCGGTCCTCGACGGCGAAATGGCTCTGGCCGGCGGCATGCAGCTGGTTTCCCTGACCCACCCGCGGGTTTGATTTCAAAAAGACACAATCTCGCGGTTGCAGCCCCTTGTTGCTCATGGAATAGTCAACCAAGCAAGTGCTTGGTTGATCCCCATAACAACAACAATGGAGGCGTCCCTGTGGCTACTGCGCAGCGTTTACCCCTCGCGCTCTTCTATGAGCGCGAACAGCGGCATCCGAACAAGCGTTATCTGGTCCAGCCATTGCCCGGCGGAGAACTGCAGGTGCTCAGCTGGGGCGAGGTGGGCGAGCAGGCGCGGCGTGCCGCGTGCTGGCTGCGCGGCCTCGAACTGGAGCCGGGCAGCCGTGTCGCGATCATCTCGAAGAACTGCGCGCACTGGATCGTCGCCGACCTGGCGATCTGGATGGCCGGGCATGTCTCCGTCCCGCTGTATCCCAACCTCACGGCCGATTCGGTGCGCCAGGTGCTCGAGCATTCCGGGACGCAGGTGGCCTTCATCGGCAAGCTGGACGACTGGGGCGCGATGGCGCCGGGCGTGCCGCCTGGCGTGAAGACGGTCAGCCTGCCGCTGCACCCGGCGGCCGATTTCCACCACACCTGGGACGAGCTGCAGACCTGCTCGCCGATCCGCGACAATCCGTTGCCGCCGGCCGGGCAGCTCGCCAGCATCATCTACACCTCCGGCACCACCGGCACACCCAAGGGCGTGATGCAGACCTTCGGCAGCTTCGGCTTCGCCGCCAGCAACGGCAGCCAGCTCACCGAGGTGGGCGAGGACGATCGCGTGCTGTCCTACCTGCCGCTGTGTCATGTCGCCGAGCGGATGTTCGTCGAGATGGCCTCGCTGTATGCCGGGCTTACGGTGTTCTTCGCCGAAAGCCTGGAGACCTTCCTCGATGACATGCGGCGTGCGCGGCCTACGGTGATCTTCGGCGTGCCGCGGATCTGGACCAAGTTCCAGATGGGCGTCTACAGCAAGATGCCCGCGCGCAAGCTGGATCGCCTGCTGGCACTGCCGCTGGTTGGACGTGTCGTCGGGCGCAAGGTGCTCGCCGGCTTAGGCCTGGACGCCGTGCGCTTCGCGCTGTCTGGCGCCGCGCCGGTGCCCGAGGCGCTGCTCGACTGGTATCGGCGCCTCGGCCTGGAGGTGCTCGAGGTGTACGGCATGACCGAGAACTGCGGCTACTCGCACCTGGGCCGCCCCGGTTTGCAACGCCCGGGCTGGATCGGCATCGCCAGCCCCGGCGTCGAAGTGCGGATCGACGATTCCGGCGAGGTGCTGATTCGCAGCGACGCGACCATGAGCGGCTACTACAAGGACCCGCAGCGAACCGCCGAGACCCTCACCGAGGACGGCTTCCTGCGTACCGGCGACAAGGGCGAACAGAATGCCGAGGGCTACCTGCGGCTGACCGGGCGGATCAAGGAAATCTTCAAGACCAGCAAGGGCAAGTACGTCGCCCCGGCACCGATCGAGAACCGCCTGGCGGTGCATTCGCGGATCGAGCAGGTCTGCGTGATCGGCGATGGCCTCGCGCAGCCGATGGCGCTCTGCGTACTTTCCGAAGTCGGCCGCGCGGAGGCGGCGAACGGCACCCGCACTGAACTGGAAAACAGCCTGCGCAACCTGCTCGAAGAGGTCAACGGCGGCCTCGACAAGCACGAACGGCTGCAGGGTCTGGTGCTGGTCAAGGACATCTGGGCGGTGGACAACGGCTTCCTCACGCCGACCCTGAAGATCAAGCGGGCGATGATCGAGGATGCCTACGGAGCGCGCTTCGGCGAATGGGCGGCCCGCTCGCAGGCGGTGCTCTGGCACGACTGACCGCCGGTGCCCTCCGGCGCCGCGCTGCAATTTTGTCCAAGAGCGTGGCGCCGTCAGCGGGTAAAATGGGCGCATGGAGCAGATCAACCACATCATCAGCGGGCTGTCGGGCGTGCGTCTCATCGACGCCGAGTACCACAGCTTCGCATTCCCCCGGCATTTCCACCTGGAGTACCACCTAGGCCTGCTGCTGCGCGGCGAGCACCGCTACGTGCATCGCGGCGAAAAGCGCCAGGTCGGCGCCGGCGACATGCTGCTGATGGCTCCGGAATGCATCCACGACGGCGCCAGCCTGACGGGCGAGGGTTATCGCATCCGCGTGATGGCGCTCGACCCGCAATGGCTCGACGACGCCAGCCGCAGCCTCAGTGACGGGCGCCAGGGCGCGCCGCGGCTGACCAGCGCGGTGCTGCGCGATCCTCGCCTGCAAGCGCATCTGCAGGATTTCCACGCGGCCATGCTCGGCGGCTCGCCGCTGTCCCAGGAAAGCACCCTCTGGCAGGCGCTGGCGCATCTGCTGGACATGGGTTCGAGCCTGCGTATCCGCGAGCCCGCCCAGGGCTTCGACCCGACGACCTGGAGGCGCCTGCGCGACTGGCTCGAATCGCGCCTCGACGCGCCGCCGAGCCTGGAAGAGCTGGCGGCATTCTGTGGTGTCAGCCCGTGGCAGGCGCTGCGCCGCTTCAGCCGGCAAACCGGCCTGCCGCCGCACCAGTGGCTGATGTCGCTGCGTCTGGAGAGGGCGCTGCCGCTGGTGTTGCGCGGTCTTCCCCTGAGCGACATCGCTCTGCGCCTGGGCTTCTACGACCAGGCGCACTTCTCCCGCTTGTTCCGCCGTACCTATGGGCTGTCGCCGGCGCGCTTGCGTCAGGGCTGACGGCCACGCTCGTTCATTTCGACCTTACCCCCGAATTCTGGAGAAAAGCATGCAGGAGACCTCCGTCTTGCTGTCGTTGATGGCGGTGTTCGCCGTGGCGCTGGTCAGCCCCGGGCCGGACGTGGCGCTGGTGGTGCGTACCGCGATCCATCAGGGCCGTCGCGCCGGTCTGCTCAGCGCGTTGGGCCTGGCGTGCGGCATCCTGCTGCACGGCACTCTGGTGCTCACCGGCGTTTCGCTGCTGCTGAGCCGCTCGCCGTTGCTGTTCACGGCGATCCAGCTGTTCGGCGCCGGTTACCTCGGCTGGCTCGGGGTCGGTGCGTTGCGCGCCTGGTTTCGCCGCGGCGAGGCGTCCGGCGGCGGGCTCGACGGTGAACTCGCGCCGTCGCCGCTTGGCCCCTGGTTGCGCGGGGTCGCGACCAACCTGTTCAATCCCAAGGCGCTGGTGTTCTTCCTCGCGCTGCTGACCAGCCTGATCCCGCCGCACATGTCCCTGCCGGGCAAGTTCGCCGCCGCGGGCATCCTGTTCTTCTTCGGCCTGGCCTGGTTCAGCCTGCTCAGCGTCGCGTTGACCCAGCCACGCCTGCAGCGCCGCCTGCTGCGCGCCGCGCCTGTCATCGACGGCCTCTGCGGGCTGGTGTTCCTGCTGGTGGCCGGTGCGATCCTGCTGCGGCTGGCGTTGCCGCACTGACGCCTGGCCGTTGCACCGCCATCACTGGCAGTTACGATCGTTGCCGCGCAGGAACGGCTGCCGGAGAATCCGTTGGACGATTCCCCGATAGATTCCCCAGAGAATCCCGAGCCGAGTGCCGCGCATGCCATCGCCGATCTTCTTCGCCCACGCCAACGGCTTTCCGTCCGCCACCTACGGCAAGCTGTTCGCCGCGCTGCGACCCGACTACCCGCTGCACTACCTGGAGCAGCACGCCCACGACCCGCGCTTTCCGGTGGACGACAACTGGGGCGGGCTGGTCGACGAGCTGCTGCATCACCTCGAAGCGCTCGAACAGCCGGTGTGGGGCGTCGGCCACTCCCTCGGCGGCGTGCTGCACTACCACGCGGCGCTGCGCCGTCCGCGGCTCTACCGCGGCGTGGTGATGCTCGACTCGCCGGTGCTGACGCTCGCCGACCGGCTGGTCATTCGCGCCGCCAAACGCTTCGGCTTCATCGACCGCATCACCCCGGCCGGGCGAACTCTCGGGCGCCGCGAAGCCTTCGACGACGCCGCGCAGGCGCGCCTGTACTTCGCCGGCAAGGGTCTGTTCCGCCGCTTCGATCCGGAATGCCTGGACGCCTACGTCGAGCACGGCCTCGCCCCCAGCGATAAGGGACTGCGCCTGAAATTCGACCCGGCTACGGAGATCAGTATCTACCGCAGCGTGCCGCACCTGAGCCCCGGGCGGCCGCAGCAGTTGCAGGTGCCGCTGGCCGTGGTGCGCGGCCGGCATAGTCGGGTAGTACTGCCGCACCATGCGCGTTCCGTGCAGCGCATCCCGCGCGGTGAGTACCTGACGCTGCCTGGCGGCCACATGTTCCCGCTGGAACGCCCGGCGCAGACGGCGGAACTGCTCAGGTCGCTGTTCCAGCGTTGGGAATCCCATTCCGATGCCGAAAAGGAGCCCGCATGAGCGCGCCCGTCGAAGAGATCCGCCTCAACCTCCCGCACATCGAGCTGGCCGCCCATCTCTACGGTCCGGAAGACGGGCGGCCGGTGATCGCCCTGCACGGCTGGCTGGACAACGCGGCGAGCTTCGCCCGGCTGGCGCCCAAGCTGACCGGGATGCGCATCGTCGCCCTGGATTTCGCCGGGCACGGGCATTCCGCGCACCGCGCCGCGGGCGCCGGTTACCAACTCTGGGATTACACGCTGGACGTGCTGCACGTCGCCGGGCAACTGGGCTGGTCGCGCTTCTCGTTGCTCGGCCACTCGATGGGCGCCATCGTCTCCGTCCTGCTGGCCGGCGCCATGCCACAGCGCATCGAGCGCCTGGCGTTGATCGATGGCTTGATTCCCTACCTGGGCGAGGCCGCCGATGCGCCGCGAAAACTGGGCGAGGCGTTGCAGGCGCAGCTCGACCTGCCGAACAAGCGCAAGCCGGTCTACGAAAAGGTCGAGCAGGCGGTGATGGCGCGGATGAAGGGCGTTGGCGCGGTCAGCCGCGAAGCCGCCGAGCTGCTCGCGCAGCGCGGGCTGATGCCGGTGCCCGGCGGCTACACCTGGCGTACCGATGCGCGGCTGACGCTGCCCAGCCCGTTGCGTTTCACCCGTGCGCACAGCCAGGCGTTTCTCGCCGCTGTGCAGTGCCCGGTCGACCTGGTGCTCGCCGAGAACGGCCTGCTGAAGGGCGAGCTGCCGCTGTTGCAGATGCTCGAATCATTGCCGTTCAACGTCACCCGACTCGCCGGCGGTCATCACCTGCACCTGGACGACGAAGCCGGCGCCGCCTCCGTAGCAGACTGTTTCAATAGGCGCTTCGCTTCGGCTTGACTTGCCGCCGGCAACTGGGAAGTCTGGGCGGCCAGACAAGGGAGAAGATCATGATCGACCTCTATACCGCCGCCACGCCCAATGGCCACAAGGTCTCAATCGCTCTGGAGGAACTCGGCCTGCCGTACGACCTGCACGTGCTGAGCTTCGATCGCAAGGAGCAGAAGACCCCCGAATTCCTGCGCATCAACCCCAACGGGCGGATTCCCGCGATCGTCGACCGCGACAACGACGACTTCGCCGTCTTCGAGTCCGGGGCAATTCTGGTCTACCTCGCCGAGAAGACCGGCCAACTGATGCCCAGCGACGTCAAGGGCCGCTCGCGGGTGCTGCAGTGGCTGATGTTCCAGATGGGCG